>QHYA01000139.1 GCA_003223995.1 Acidobacteriota bacterium
GAGGTGTGTACCGGAAGCTGGAAGAGTACGCCGACATGTGGGCGTCACGGGGTGTGCGAGCCTGGGCGGAAGGCTGGTGGGACATGCCTGTGAGGGTGGGGGACAAGGTCGCCCGGATCATCGGGGCCCCGGCCGGGAGCGTGTCGATGCACCAGAACGTCGCGATCGCCCAGCAGGTCATCCTCTCCTGTTTCGAGTTCCGGCCGCCCCGTGACGGGGTCGTGTACTGCGATCTCGAGTTCCCCTCGGTGATCTATATCTACGAGGCGCAGCGTTCCCGCGGGGCGAGAATCACCGTGGTCCCTTCCCAGGACGGGATCGGTGTGGACACGCAGAAGATGATCGACGCGATCGACGAGCGGACGCTGCTGGTGCCGCTGTCGCACGTCCTCTTCAAGTCGGCCTATATCCAGGACGCGAGGGCGATCTGCAAGAGGGCGGCGGCCGTCGGCGCCCACGTCGTCCTCGATGTCTACCAGTCCGCGGGCACCGTCCCTCTCGACGTGACGGATCTCGGTGTTTCCTTCGCACTCGGCGGGTCCGTCAAGTGGCTCTGCGGGGGCCCTGGAGCCGGGTTCCTCTACGTCCGGCCGGACCTGGCCGGACGGCTGGAGCCACGCTTCACCGGATGGATGGCTCACGCCGCTCCCTTCGCCTTCGAGCCCGGCGCGATCCGCTACGCCTCCGGCGCCTTCCGGTTTCTCAACGGCTCTCCCCACGTTCCGGCCCTGTACGGCTGCCAGGCGGGATACGACATCATCCTGCAGGTCGGCGTGCAGAGGATCCGGGAGAAATCAAAGAGGCAGGTCGCGCGTCTGATGGAGGCGGCGAGGGAGCGGGGGTTCCGCATCAGCGCTCCGGCCGAGCCGGAACGGCGCGGCGGAACCGTGGCGATCGACGTCCCGCACGGGCTGGCGGTCGCGAGGGAGCTGATCCGGCGAGAGTTCCTCGTGGACTACCGGCCGGGAGCCGGCGTGCGCATCTCCCCCCACTTCTACTCCACTGACGAGGAGATCGACGGAACCGTGCTGGAGATCGCGCGGATCCTGGAATCAAGGGCCTACGAGGGACACGTCGAGTCCGGGACGGGAAGCTTCTGATGGCCAATCAAGCCCGATCCTATGCCGACTACCTGAAAGTCCCCGAGTTGCTCGTCCTCCAGCGGTGCCTTTCGGAACCCCCCGAGCATGACGAGACCCTGTTCATCGTTGTCCACCAGGTTTACGAGCTCTGGTTCAAATTGATGCTTCTCGAGGTGGACACGATCATCGCCAGGATGACCGCCGGCGAGGCTCGCCAGGCGGCTCGCCTCTTCCGTCGCCTCCACGAGATCCAGCAGGTTCTCATCCGGCAGGTGGCTGTTCTGGAGACGATGGCGCCGCAGGACTTTCTGCGGTTCCGCGATCACCTCAAGCCGGCCTCCGGGTTCCAATCGTACCAGTTCCGCGAGCTGGAGTTCGCCTCCGGGCTGAAGGATCCCCGGTACCTGGAGGCCTATCGGGAGGAGCCGGAGCTGGGAGCAAGGCTGCGGGCGCGCCTGGAGGAGCCGAGCCTGGCGGACGCCTGGGAAGCTCTGCTGCGCAGGCGCGGATGCGATTATCCGGAGCTGCCTCCGGAGGCTCCCGAGCAGGAACGCCTCCGGCGCCGTTCGCGCCGGATCGAGGCGCTGCTTTCCATCTACGCCGACACCAACAGGCACCACGACCTCTACTGTCTGGCGGAGGCGATGATCCAGTACGACGAGAACCTCTCGCTGTGGCGCTGGCATCACGTGCTGATGGTCGAGCGGATGATCGGGATGAAGCAGGGGACCGGCGGCAGCGAAGGGGTCGGCTACTTGCAGACGACGCTCGGCAAGAGATGTTTTCCCGAGCTGTGGAAGCTTCGCACGCACCTGGGGGACGGGGGCTTCAACGGTGAAGGCGGCGATCCGGCTCCGGAGGCGCTGGGGTGATGGACGATCCGGCGGACCGCTTCAATCTGGCCGAATACCTTCTCGATCGGAACGTTGCGGAGGGGCGGGGCCGGAAGGTGGCCCTGCGCTGCGAGCAGGACAGCTACACCTATTCGGACCTGCTCTCGATGGCCAACCGAACAGCAGGGGCGCTGCAAGAGCTGGGAGTGCGGGCCGAAGACCGGGTTCTCATCGTTCTGCCCGACGGACCGGAGTTCGTGACGAGCTGGTGCGCCACGCTCAAACTGGGGGCTGTCTTCGCAATGGCCAACATCATCCACCCCCCCGAGGACTACCTCTACTACCTCAACTACACTCGCGCCCCCGTGGCCGTGGTGCACGAGACGGTGCTCGGGCGGATCCAGGCGGTGCTGGAAGGGGCGCGATCCCTGAGGTCGGTCCTCGTGGCGGGCGGCACGGCTGGACGCTCCGCCCGGTCGGGAGAGAAGAGAATCGTCCCCTTCGACGATCTGCTGCGGGGTCGATCCGAGGCACTCGAGCCGGCCGACACGACGACGGACGATCTGGCGGGGTGGCTGTTCACGTCCGGATCGACAGGCAGGCCGAAGGGGGCCGTGCACACCCACGGCGACTTCCTTTACAACACCGAGCGCTACGCCATGCAGGTCGTGGGGTACCAACAGAGCGACATCACGGTTTCGGTCCCCAAGCTCTTCTTCGGCTACGCGACCGGCACGAACCTGATCTTCCCTTTTGCAGCCGGTGCGGCGACGGTCCTCTTCCCGGAGCGGTCCACACCCGAGCGGATGTTCGAGGTGATCGAGAGGCACCGCCCGACGGTGCTGACCTCCGTGCCGACCACGATCAACGGGATGCTCTCGATGCGGGACGCACCTGGACGGGACCTCTCGTCGCTGCGGGTCTGCCTCTCGGCCGGGGAAGCCCTCCCTCCCGAGCTGTACCGCCGCTGGAAGCAGACCTACGGCGTGGAGATCCTCGACGGGATCGGCTCGGCGGAGATGTTCCATATCTACATCTCCAACCGCTTCGGCGAGGTCAGGCCGGGGAGCCTCGGCAAACTGGTTCCGGGCTACGAGGCGAGGATCGTCAGAGCCGGCGGCGAAGAGGTGGCGTCCGGAGAGCAGGGGACGTTGTGGATCCGGGGTGGCTCCACGGCACTGTGTTACTGGAGGGACCGCGCAAAGTCGCGCGAGACCTTCCGCGGGGACTGGTGCGTCACCGGAGACCAGTTCCGCCGGGACGCGGAGGGTTTCTTTTACTACGGGGGGCGCACCGACGAGATGCTGAAGGTCTCGGGCATCTTCGTCTCGCCGCTGGAGATCGAGGACTGCCTGCTTTCCCATCCGGCGGTGCGGGAGGTCTGCGTCGTAGGTGGGGAGGATGAGGGGGGCCTGACCAAACCGAAGGCCTTCGTGGTTCTACGGGAGGGGCAAGATCCCACCCCACAGCTCGTACGGAACCTGCAGGAGCACGTCAAGCAGCGGCTGTCACCGTACAAATATCCCCGCTGGGTCGATTTCCTTCCGGTCCTTCCTCGCAACGACCGGGGAAAGGTGGACCGGAAGCGGCTTCGGGAAGGACGCCTCTGATCGGACACAGCTCGCCCGGGGAGTTGCCTGCCGAAAAGGGGGGAAGGCGGCTCCTCTGGGAGGAGAACACGTTTCCTGCAGTCGAGCACGTTCTCGCTGCAGGCGCCGTGGCGCTTCTCCCCGTCGGCGCGATCGAGCCTCACGGACCGCACCTGCCGCTCGGCACGGACGTGATCATCGCCGCGGAGATGGCCCGTCGCGCGGCGGTCGAGCTCGACCGCCGGAAGGTCCGCTGCTTTCTGCTGCCGCCGATCGTCTATTCGGTGGCGGAATGGAGCGCGAGCTTCCCCGGCGTGCTCTCGCTCCGCCCCTCGACAGTCCGCGCCGTGGTGCGGGAAGTCTGCCTTGGAGCGCACTCGGCGGGATCGCGGCAGGTGGCCCTCGCCAACGCCCACCTCGAGCCGGGTCACGTCGCCTGCCTGAGAGAAGCCTGCCGGGAGGTCGCCGCAGAGACGGGGTGGCCGCCCGTCTTCCCCGACATCACCCGCCGGAGCCTGGCGCAGCGGCTGGGTGAGGCCTTCCTCTCGGGTGATCACGCGGGCCGGTTCGAGACCGCCCTCGTGATGGCCGCCCGGCCGGAGCTGGTGGACGAGGCGGTGAGGCGCACCCTCCCGCCCGTCAACGTCTCACTCGTCGAGAAGATCCGCGCAGGGGCGGCATCGTTCCGGCAGGTGGGGATGGATCGAGCGTACTGCGGGGATCCTGCCGCCGCTTCGGCCGCGGAGGGAGAGACGCTCTTCGACGAGCTGGCGGGCATCCTTGCAGAGGGGATCCTCGCGGCGCTCGCGGGCGAGCAGGGGGAGAGCCGATGAGCTACACGACCAGGGTGAAGGTCCGTTTCGGGGACATCGATCACGCGGGGATCGCCTACTACCCCAATCTCTACCACTACTGTCATGTGGCCTTCGAGGACTTCTTCGAGGAGCACCTCGGCGTGCCCTATCCGGAAATGATCGAAAAGGACCGTATCGGCTTTCCCACAGTGCGTGTGGAGTCGTATTTCAAGACCCCGATCAAGTACGGCGACGTCCTGGAGATCGGCGTCGCGATCACGCGCCTCGGCGAGTCCTCGGCGACATTCGAGTTCCGGGCGAGCCGCTCGGACGATCGTGCTCTCTGCTTCGCTTCGGTCCATATCGTCGTCGCCGTGGACATGCGGACCTTCAGGCCGGTGAGGATCCCGGAGCGCTACCGCGAAATTTTCCGGCGGGCCGGCGCCGAGGACCCTCAGGGGGGTGTGGGGGAGGACGCATGACCCGCCGCAGGCGGTCCCGCAGTCTTGACGCGTCCTCGGCGTTTGCCTAGATTCGACGGCGTGATCACTGGCCACAACACCGATGTGGAATACGCCGGCCGCGTCTACCACATCCAGACGGAGGACAAGGGACGGCGGAATCCGCTCATCGAGACGCTCATCTATTCCAAGGGAGAGATTCTCGACACGCGTCGCAGCTCCTACTCCGATATCGCCGAAGAGGGCTACAGCGAGACGGAGATCATCCGCAGGATGGACGAGCAGCACCGGCGGTCCGTCCGCGACGTCGGCAACGGCTGGCCGTGGAGCTGTCCGCCTCCCTGGAAGCCGGCGGGACGAAGCCGGCGGCGGGAGCACTGGTACGCATGAAGCTCGTGCGCACCTCGGGTAAGCCCGTCAAGTTGTTCGAAGGGAAGACGGACCCGGAGGGCCGTCTCCGGGCCTCTGTCGACGTGCCGGCGCTGGCGGGAGCGGAGGGGGTCATCCTCATCCAGGCCGATTCGGGTGGAGCGGTGGCGGAGGTTCGCCGCCCAGTGCTGCGCCCGGGCGCTCCCCGGTGACCCCGGGAGCCTCCTCAACTCCTCGACCCCTCGGCCGATCCTCGATTCCTCCGTGCTCCTCGTGCTCTCCGTGCGGAAGAATTGGCGTACTGGCCGGGCCCGAGGCTATGCTTTCGGCTCGGTGAAGATCACACTGAACGGAATCGAGCGCCAGGTGGCGTCGGGCGAGACGGTCGCCTCGCTGCTCGATTCGCTCGGCATCGATCCCCGCCGGGTGGCAGTCGAGCTCAATCGCGAGATCGTCCGGAAGGCCGATTATTCTTCCGCGCTGGCGGAGGGGGACCGCGTCGAGGTGGTCCATTTCGTCGGCGGTGGGTAGCTCGACCCTGCGTCTTCCCATCGGAGCCGAAATCCCTCATTCACCGAAGGCGTTTTCGGCCCACGCCTGCTCGCCTGCTGCCCCTGGCACCGGGCCGAGAATGCATGAGTGCCGGCCTCCCATGCCCCTGGTGAACAGCGCCCTGCGCCGCCGCAGACTGGGCCGACTGGGGCGGCTACTCCTCATGGTTGCTGGCTACCAACATTCCATGGAAGTATTGTGGCGTGAGGTCTGTCATTGATTCAGCGGGCCGTGTGGTGATCCCGAAGGAGACGCTGCTCTGGCCCGCAAGCCGCGCGTGTCTGCCCACGTCTTGATCGAGACATATTCGATCCTCACGCGTCTTCCCCCTCCCCAGCCGTCCCGAAGCCCGGTCACCGGGCGGAGAATCACTTTGGGAGGTTAGCGGCGGGGGTGACATTACGCAAACCGAGCGGCCGGAGGGAGGACTTCGAGCGCGTGATAACATGAAGACTGTCCAGGAGAGGGAATGAAGACCTCTTGCCTTACCATCGCCGGGCGGGAGTACGGCTCGCGGCTGATCATCGGCACGGGGAAGTACGCTTCATTCCAGCAGACGCGCGAGGCGCTCGACGCCTCCGGTGCCGAGATCATCACGGTGGCGGTCCGGCGCATCAACATCTTCGACCGCTCACGGGAGAACCTCCTCGATCATCTGGACCTCGGTCGCGTCTCCATCCTGCCGAATACCGCCGGCTGCTCGACGGCCCAGGAAGCGATGCGCACCGCGATGCTCGCCCGGGAGGCGGGAGTCGGCAGGCTCATCAAGCTGGAGGTGATCGGCGATGCGCGCACGCTGTTCCCGGACAATGAGGAGACCCTCTCCGCCGCGCGCATCCTCGTCAAGGAAGGTTTCGTTGTCCTTCCCTACGTCAGCGACGATCTGGTCCTCGCCAAGAAGCTGCACGACGCCGGATGCGCCGCCGTGATGCCCCTGGCCGCCCCGATCGGATCGGGTCTGGGCATCCAGAACCCGGTGAACCTGCGCCTCATGATCGAGGAGATCACGGACATCCCCGTGATCGTCGACGCGGGCGTGGGCACGGCTTCGGATGCCGCGATCGCCATGGAACTGGGCTGCGACGGCGTGCTGATGAACACGGGAATCGCCGGGGCCTCCGACCCGGTGAAGATGGCACGCGCCATGCGGCTGGCGGTCGATGCCGGCCGTCTGGCTTATGAGGCCGGGCGGATGCCGAGAAAGCTCGCCGCGACGGCGAGCAGCCCCCTTGAAGGGGTCGTGAAGTAGGGGCCCGGAGCCCCGGCCTTCCCCTGGGGGCCCATCGCCGATCACGGCCCTCATCGCATGGGCTACTCACCCCCACACGCCACCCAACGGCATGGCAACGATCCTACCCGTCAGCCGCATCACTTCTGTCCCCCCGTACAGTAGCACCCCGAAGGGCGCAGCCTTCGGATGATCCTCGAGGAATGCCTCCAGCCCCTTTGCGTCGTCGAGCCGGACGCGGTGCGAAGACTTCACCTCGATGGGTAGAAGACGCCGGCCGGATTCGATCACGAAGTCGACATCCACGCCGCCGTGCGTCCGCCAGTAATGGATCTCGGGGCGTGGGACGACGGTCTCCCTCCACGCGAGCATCTGCATCAGCACGAGGTTTTCGAGGAGACCCCCGGGCATCTCCGCCTCGGTCGGAATGCCGTGAGCCGAAAGACCCGCGAGATGTGCAGCCAGTCCCGTGTCGGTCCAGTAGAGCTTGGGCGTCTTGACGAGGCGCTTGGTCCGGCTGATTGCGTAGGCGGGAAGCCTCACGATCTGGAATGAGGTCTCCATCAACTTGAGATACCGGTGCGCCGTGGCGAGCGGAATCGCCGCGTCCCTTGCCAGGTCGCTCTGGTTCAACATCTGCCCGACGCGCAATGCCGCCAGGCGCATGAGGCGCCGAAAGTCCGCGAGCGAAGAGATCGAGGCGAGGTCCTGAATGTCGCGCTCCAGATAGGTGCGCACGTACCCGTCAAACCACTGCGCCCGGATCTCCTCTTCCCCTGCTAGCGCCGGCACAGGGTAGCCCCCTTCCAGGACTCGCGAGGCCCATCCCTCGCCTCCTGTCTCCGGCACGGCGGGCCTCTGTAACGACCGTTCGTCTGCAGCATCCAGCCAGTCGCTCCATGGACCGGGCGTCGCCCTGCCCGCCTTCTCCGCCTCGCTCATTGGACAAAGCGTCAGGTAGATCGCTCGCCCCGCGAGGCTCTCCGAGACGCGCCGCATCATGAGGAGGTTCGCGGACCCTGTAAGGAGGAACCGACCCGGTCTCCGTGAGCGGTCCACGTCTCGCTTGATCGCCAGGAGAACTTCCGGCGCGCGCTGGACCTCATCCAGGGTCAGCGGATCGCCGTTCTGCAAGAAAGTCTGAGCGTCCCGATGCGCCTGCTCGAGGACGTCGTAGTCGTCGAGAGACCGGAAAACCCGTCCCGCCGCGATCGCTCCGGATCCGACCAGAGTCGTCTTGCCAGTCTGCCGAGCCCCCGTGACGACCACCACCGGAAACCGCTCAAGAGCGGTCGCGAGGACCGGTTCGAGGATCCGGGGAAGGATCCTTGTAGATCTATTCATGCCGTGAAAGATAATCGATCACGGCATGAAATACAATCAACGCCTTGTTCTCGCCCTCCCTCGTCGTCCAACTCGGAAGCGAGCGTCCAAAAAACCTGGGTGAACACCCAGTTCCAGGGGATTCCGGTGAGGGAGGGGATGGGTAGGCCCGGCGAAAAGCGCTGGTCCGGGGTGGTCTCAGCGCGCGGACTTCATGGCCGCACGCGTTTCGCGCTCGATCTCGCGACGCCGCTCGGTCTCCCGCCGGTCGTGCAGTTTCTTCCCCTTCGCCAGCCCGATCTCCAGCTTGATGTGAGGTCCCTTCAGGTAGAAGCGCAGCGGCACGAGGGTGTAGCCCTTCAGGACCGTCTTGCCGATCAGGGCCCGTATCTCGCTCCGGCGCAGCAGCAGCTTCCTCGTCCGGAGCGGGTCGTGGTTGCTGATGTTGCCATGGCTGTAAGGGGCGACGTGGCAGTTGTAGAGGAAGACCTCGCCGTCCTTCACGCGCGCGAAGGCGTCCTTGAGGTTGGCCTGCCCCTCTCGCAGCGACTTGACCTCGGTCCCCAGCAGTGCGATCCCTGCCTCGTAACGCTCCTCGATGAAGTAGTTGTGGAAGGCTGCGCGGTTGGAGGCCAGCGTCTTCCCTTCGGTCCTGCCGGTCATCTGGTGGTGTCGTCACCCGGTGCCGCTGCTCATCGCGGCTTGTGCCACACGCCCTGCCGCGCTCGTTCCTCTACGAGACGGCGGTAGACCTCGCTTCTCTCCAGCCCGCGTTCCTTGGCCAGATGTTTGATCGCGGCACGGCGATCCAGCCCCGCATCCAGCAGCTTCCCGTAGTCCTCCGCCAGGGACCCCGGGGGCGCGGCGGACGCCACGCTGCCGAGCTGGGCTGTAGAAGCAGCCTGCGCTCGTTCCCCGTCAGCCGCGCCCTCGACGATGATGCAGAACTCCCCTGGCGTTTTCTCGGCGGATAGGGCGGCGGCCACCTCGTGCAGCCTGCCGCGGTACCACTGCTCGAAGCGTTTGGTCATCTCTCGGACGACGCAGCAGCGCCTGTCTCCGAGGATCTCCGCCATGTCGGCGATCGACTCGCGGACGCGGGCCGGAGACTCGTAGAAGAGCTGCGTCGGGGCCTCGCCGGCCAGGCCGGCGAGCACCCGCCGTCTCTCGCCCGCCCGGTGCGGCAGGAAGCCGCGAAACGTGAACTCTCCCGCCGGCAGGCCGCAGCCAGACAGAGCCGCGATCGCGGCGTTCGGGCCGGGGACCGGGCGCACCTCGATGCCCGCTTCTACGGCACGGGAGACGAGCAGGGAGCCGGGATCCGAGATTCCCGGAGTCCCGCTGTCCGAGACCAGGGCGACGCTGGAGCCCTGCTTCAGCCTCTCCAGGATCCGAACAGCGGAGCGTTTCTCGTTGAACTTGTGGTGGGACAGGCAGCGGGCCTCGATGCCGTGACGGCCGAGGAGCTTTCGCGTCCGGCGCGTGTCCTCGCATGCAATCAGATCCACCCGCCGGAGCACCTCCATGGCGCGCAGGGTGATGTCGTCGAGGTTTCCGATCGGAGTGGCCACGATGTAGAGGGTCCCGAAGGCAGCCATCCTTTCACGGTTTTCCCCGCGGCGGGGAGGCCGGGGGCGGCACGAGAGGCTTGATGATCTCGGAGAGCAGGTCGGGCCGGCCCGTGTCCCTCTCGAGGTGGGGATACCTCTCCCCACCATGGTAGTCGAGCCGGTAGCTCTTGTAGAACTCCCCGTTCTTCACCAGCAGCTCCAGCGGCTCGGACGCGTTCTTCGATGCCTTCAAGGTGTCGCGCAGGGACTTTCCGCTGAACGTCCTGCCGTTCACGGCGACGAGAGTCATGCCCGGTGCAAGGCCCGCGCGGGCCGACGCCAGCCCCGGGACGACATCGATGATGCTCCCGTCCTCCTTCATCCTCAATCCGATCGAGAAGCTGACATCGACTTCCTTCCGGACCTCTTCTGCGGCTTTGAGCAGGTCCGGGACGACCTCGCTGTAAACGAGCCGCCAGCCCCCAGCCTCGATGCCTCCCAGGGGAGCGTGGGGGCGAGTCTCGGTCAGACGGCTGTCCAGGAAGCTCTTCCAGTCGTAGGGGGCCGTGTCGTTCAGCGCCGCGACGATGTCCTCGTAAGTGTAAGGCTTGACGGCAGGAGGGCCGCTTTCGCCTCCATGGAAGCGCCGGCAGAAATTGTCGAGCGAGCGGCGCCCTTTCGTCTGCTGGCGAATGATCACATCCGCCTCCAGCCAGATCAGGTCCCCCTCGGGATAGAAATCCGTCCCCCGCCTCCAGTTGCGCCAGGCCTCGCTCGACCCGTAGAGCAGCTGGGCGGCGATCGCCGTGTCCAGTAGGGGCCTCCACGTCCGCCCCGCCCGGTAGTCGAGAGCCGCCGCGCTCAGGGCAAGGTCCTCGCGGAAGAGCTCGGGGCTGCGCAGACCGCACCGCGCGCTGAGGACATTGCCGAGATAGGTCGTCAGTCCCTCGTAGACCCACAGGAGGTCCGTCTTCATCGGCTCGCTGAAATCGGGAATGATCAGGCCCGCGGGGCGGCGGTACTTGCCGTTCCACGAATGCACGAACTCGTGGGGGAGCAGTCCGGCCATCAGCTTGCGGCGCTCCTCGTCGATGAGGGCCCGCTCCCATGTCCGGTCGTCGCTCGATTCGTGATGTTCCAGGCCGAAGTGGGCGACGTTCTCGCTCAGGCTCAGCAGGAAATGATAGTTGCGGTAATGGCGAGCGCCGAACAGGCTGCTTGCCTCGGCGATGAGGCGGGTGTAGTCGGCGATCAGGTCGGTGCTCATGTCGAGGGCGGCCGGGCTGTCGCCCGCCATGTCGATCTCGTGAATCGGCGCGGGGCCCGCTGTCAGCGGGACGCTGCGGTAGAACTGCCCGGCCAGCACGGGGGAATCGACGAGGGTTGTCAGCGAGACCGGCTCGAACTCCAGCTCCTCGCCCGCCCCATTGGCCAAGGGGAGAGCCGTGCCGTGCTTCCAGCCGGGCGGCAGTCTCAAGGTGGCCGCGTAGATGAGATCATCTGAATGGCTGCCCTTCGGATACAAGAGCATCTGGTTCCAGCTGACCACGGCGATGCTGGACGTAGAGGACGCGCCCGAGGAGAACCCTTGAGGCTTCACTTCGGAGAGGAAATCGAACGAGACATCGACAGATCCGGGGCCGGGTGGGACGTCGCAGTGGAAGGCGTACATGTCCACGCTGTCCCGCTGCCAGGGCAGCGGCTTGCCCCCCGAAGAGATCCTCAGCCCGGCCAGGTCCGTGATCGGGCCGGTCGGGCCATGCTCACCCGGGATCCACTTGGGATAGAGCAGGGTGAGAGGTCCCGGGGGGGCAGGAATGACCAGATGGGCGTGGAAGATCCGGCGAGGGGCTTCGGAAGCGTCCACAGCCAGCTTGATGACCGGGAAGGATTTCCCCGCCTGGGTTGCGGCGGCCGCCCAGTCGGCGAAAGCCGCCAGCACGCCTCCCAGCACCAGAGAAATGGCAAGGACTGCCAATGCCTCCCTCCTCCGGACAGAACCTGGCAGGGTTGAGCAAAGGCTGCCGGCCCGCAAGCGAGCAACGGAAAAGGAGGGCAGGCGCCTTTCGAGGAGATGGTGCGCGGCCACGGAGAGGAAGCCCCTGGGCAGAGAGGACAATGTTGCCATGATTTCCCCCTTGGAAGTGTCGACGGCAGGAAGGATAATAAGGCATCCCGTCCGGGAGGAAGCGGGTCTTCCATGGCGGACCGGTCGGCTGAGGCTCCGGCCTGAACGCGGCAACGGCTGGAAGGCCCTAGACTGGGGGAAACGGCCCTGAGGAGCGCGAGAGGCTGGAATTCATTCTTCTTTGGGGCGCTTGCCCTCTCGCTCGCGGCCTGCACGCCCAGCCCCGGCGCCGGCCGGCGAGAAAGCCCTCTTTCCGACCCGCCTCAACCAGCCCTGCCCAAGCTGGTCCGGGTCGTCCATCCGGAACCCGTGTCCTCCGAGGAGGCCTATCCATCCAGCCTTTACGTCGAGCACGATGTCCGCCTCACCGCGCGCCGGGCAGGCATGATCGAGCAGGTGCTCGTGGACCGGGGCAGCACGGTCCGGAAGGGCCAGCTTCTCGCGAGCGTCGAGACGGAAGAAGCGGACCACGAGCTCGAGATGGCCCAAGAGGAGCAGCGGCTGGCTCAGGCGGACTATGACCGCATGCGGCCTTTGTCCGAAGAGAAGATGATCTCTCCTCAGGAGCTGTTCCGCGCCGAGA
>QHYA01000140.1 GCA_003223995.1 Acidobacteriota bacterium
CCTGCACCACCACTTCGAACTGTCCGGATGGGACGAGTCGAAAGTCGTCATCCGCTTCTGGATTCTCGCGCTGATCTTTTCCCTGCTGTCGCTGGCAACGCTGAAGCTGAGGTGAGATGAGGCGGATGGAGTTGGAGCGGGTCGAAACGGACCGGCAGGAGTTTCCACTCGCGGGGCGGCGCGTCGTGGTCGCGGGGCTGGCCCGCACGGGGCTGGCCGCCGTCCGCTTCCTGATCTCGCGAGGCGCCGAGGTCATCGCCTCCGACAGGCGCCCGGAGGCGGAGCTTCACGACGCGGCCGACGAGGCGCGCCTGCTGGGAGCGGGGCTGGACCTGGGCGGGCACACCGAGGCCCGCTTCACCGGCGCGGACCTGATCATTGTCAGCCCCGGTGTTCCGCTGACCTTGCCGGCGATCGAGGCGGCGCGCTCGCGCGGAGTCCCGGTCCTCTCCGAGGTCGAGCTGGCATGGCGCTTCCTGCGAGGGCGCATCGCCGGCATCACCGGAAGCAACGGCAAGAGCACCACGACCGCCCTGACCGGCGCGATGCTCTCGGCCTCGGGCGTTGCGGCGCGGACCTGCGGGAACATCGGCACCCCGCTTCTGGAGATGGTCGAGCAGGACACGCGGGAGTCGGTGTACGCCGTGGAGCTGTCCTCCTTCCAGCTCGAAGCGATCTCGCTCTTCCACCCCGCCGCCGCGGTGGTGGTGAACCTCTCCCCCGACCATCTGGACCGCTATCGCGACTACGGCGCTTACGTTGCAGCCAAGGCCCGGATCTTCTCGAACCAGGGGCGGGAAGATCTCGCCGTCCTCAACGCGGCGGACTCCGACTCCGCCCTGCTGCATTCCGCCGTGAAGGCGCCCGTGAAGTTGTTCTCCTCCAGGGGTCCGGTCGAGGAGGGCGCTTGCGTGAGACGGGAGGAGATCGTCCTCGTGGCCGGCGGGACCGCCTCGCCACTGATTCCGGTCTCCGAGGTCCCCATCCCTGGAAGGCACAACCTCGAGAACGTGATGGCTGCCGCCCTGGCGGCCCTGCACTTCGGCGCATCCCTCGCGGCGATCCGGCAGGCCGTGAGGAGCTTTCGCGCTCTGCCCCACAGGCTGGAGTATGCGGGGCGGCTCGCGGGGGTCGATTACTACAACGACTCGAAGGCGACCAACGTCGGGGCCACGATCAAGGCGCTCGAGTCGTTCCCGGGCCGGAGGGTGCTGCTGCTGCTGGGGGGTCGGGACAAGGGCGGAGACTTCTCCACCCTGAGGCCCCTGCTGGCCGATCGCGTGGCGATGGTCCTGCTGATCGGTGAGGCGGCCGGAGCGATCGAACGGCAGATCGCGGGAGCGGCTCCGGTGGCCCGCTGCGGGGACATGGCGTCGGCTGTCGCCCAGGCCCGCGCGGCCGCGCGGGAGGGGGACGTGGTGCTGCTCGCTCCGGGCTGCGCCTCCTTCGACCAGTACCGAAACTACGAGGAGCGTGGCGAGCACTTCCGGAGGCTCTCTGGCGGCGTGGAGGAGGGCCGATGAGCGGGCGCAAGCTGGCTTTCGACCGGATTCTTTTCGCATCGGTCGCGGGGTTGACCGTGTTCGGTCTCGTCATGGTCGGCAGCGCCTCGCTGTTCAGGACGCTCTCCTCACCAGGAGGAGAGTATCGGCTCCTCGTGCGCCAGACCGGCTCCGCCGCTGCCGGTCTCGCTCTGATGTGCTGGCTGACGAAGGTGGACTACCGCCGCTTCAACCGGCGTTGGGTGGTCGCAACCCTGCTCGGCACGAGCGCGGCGCTGCTGCTGCTGGTTATGCTGAGCCGGCCGATCAACGGGGCGCGCCGCTGGATCGCCCTGGGTCCGGTCCACCTTCAGGCGAGCGAGCTGGCGAAGCTCGCAGTGGCTCTCCTGCTCGCCTACACGCTGGACCGCAAGTCAGATCAGCTCGCCGAGGGATGGCGCGGTTTTCTGCCGGCCGCGACCGTCTGCGGCGCCCTGGCCGCGCTCGTGCTGATCGAGCCCGACACAGGAACCGCCGTCCTCATGGGTCTTGTCACGATGGTCTTCCTGTATCTCGCCGGGGTGAAGCCACGCCACCTGGCAGCGCTGGCAGGGGGGGCGGCCGCCCTCCTGGCGGTCGTGGTGCTTTCCTCCTCCTACCGCCGCTCGCGCTTTCTCGCCTTCCTGGACCCTTCCGCCGACCCGCTCGGGAGCGCTTTCCAGATCAACCAGTCGCTGATCGCGCTCGGAAGCGGCGGTCTGACAGGAGTCGGCCTCGGCCAGGGGCAGCAAAAGGCGTTCTATCTTCCCTTCCCGCACAGCGATTTCATTTTCTCGGTCATCGGGGAGGAGCTGGGCCTGCTGGGCACGGCCGGCGTCCTGGCGCTGTTCGGGATCATCTTCTGGCGCGGGAGCCGATCCGCGCTCCGGGCCCCCGACAACTTCGGAATGTTCCTGGGGCTGGCCCTGACGCTGATGCTTACGCTTCAGGCCCTGCTGAATCTGGGGGTGACCACGGGGCTGCTTCCCACGAAGGGACTGCCGCTCCCCTACGTCTCCTACGGGGGTTCCTCGCTGCTCGCCTCGCTGGCGGCGACGGGGGTTCTGCTGAACATCTCGCAGCATTCGAACTGAGCGCGGGAATGGACTGATGGATGGCGGACGCCAATGGAAAAGAGAGCCATCGTGATCGCGGGCGGGGGAACGGGCGGCCATGTCTTCCCGGGCCTCGCCGTGGCCCGGGAGCTGCGCCGCCGGGACCCGAGCCGGCCGCTGGTGTGGATCGGTTCCCGCTCCGGTCTCGAAGCCCGTCTCGTCCCGCCGGAGAGTCTTCCCCTGCTCGCGCTCAGGCTCGGAGGGATCGCCGGGAGATCGGCCGCATCGACAGCGGCGGCGAGCGCCATGGCGGCGGCCGCCGTCCTCCGCTGCTTGGCCCTTTTCATTGCACGCCGGCCGGCGGCCGTGCTGGGCGTGGGAGGCTTCGCCTCGGGACCTGCCTGCCTGGCGGCGGTCCTGCTGAGAGTGCCCCTGGTGATCCACGAGCAGAACGCCATCGCGGGCGGCACGAACCGCTTCCTCGCCCGTTTCGCCGATGCCGTGGGAGTCTCCTTCGAACAGACCGCCGGCGCGGTCCGCAGCAGGAGAGTCGTGGTGACCGGTAACCCGATCCGCACGGAGTTTTTCGCCGGCTCCGAAAAGGACCGGAAAGGGCAGACCTTGCAATCGCCGGTCTCGCCCGCCAGCTCCGGAAGCCAGAGGCTTTCCCTGCTGATCTTCGGCGGCAGCCGCGGAGCGCACTCCATCAACGAGGCCATGACCTCCGCCCTGCCCCATCTGGCCGGCTGGAGAGACCGCGTGTCGATCGTGCACCAGACCGGCCAAGCCGACTTCGACCAGGTCCGCAATGCGTACGCGCGGGCCGGATTCGACTCCGACGTGCGTCCCTTTCTCGACGACATGCCTCTTCGAATGCGGCAGGCGGACCTCGTGATTGGCCGGGCGGGCGCATCCACCATCTTCGAGCTGGCGGCGAGCGGAAAGCCCGCGATTCTCGTTCCATTCCCTCACGCAGCGGGAGGGCATCAGCTCGACAACGCGCGGAGCCTCGAGGCTTCGGGGGCCGCTCGCGTGGTCGAAGACAGCGCATTGACGGGCGAACGGCTGGCTGCCGAGATCCGGGAGCTGCTGTCCGACACCGACCGGTTGCGGCTCATGGGAGAAGCAGCGAGGCCCGTTGCCCGCCCAGATGCCGCCGCTCGCATCGCGGATCTCGTCGAATCGGCCATCAGCGGCAGCTTCGAGGCTGAGACGGCGAGGGCGCCGGAGAAAACGAAAGCGCCGGAGAGGAGAGGGTGATGCTCGGCCGGACGCGCCGCGTGCACTTCGTCGGGATCGGCGGGGCCGGGATGAGCGGCATCGCGGAGGTGCTCCTCAACCTCGGCTACGAGATCTCCGGGTCGGACCTCGCCGACTCCCCCGCCATCCGGCGGCTCCGGAAGCTCGGCGCGAAGGTGCAGATAGGCCATGCCCCGGAGAACGTCGTCGGGACGGACGTGGTCGTGACCTCCTCCGCCTTGAAGGAGGACAACGTCGAGGTCCTCGAGGCGCGCCGGATAGGCCTGCCGGTCGTACCGCGCGTGGAGATGCTGGCGGAGCTGATGCGGATGAAGTACGGCGTGGCCGTCGCGGGCTCGCACGGGAAGACGTCGACCACCTCGATGATCGCCGAAGTCCTGCATGGCTGCGGCCTGGATCCAACGATCGTGGTGGGAGGGCGGATCTCGACCCTCGGCAGCGGCGCCCGCCTCGGCAAGGGGGAGCTCATGCTGGCCGAAGCCGATGAATCCGACGGGTCGTTCCTCAAGCTCAAGCCGACCGTGGCTGTCGTGACGAACATCGATCGGGAGCACCTGGACCATTACAGGGACCTCGACCAGATCAAGGAGGCCTTCGTCCAGTTCCTCTCCAGGATCCCCTTCTACGGCGCCGCGGTGCTCTGCCTCGCCGATCCGGGCGTTCAATCGATCCTGCCGAGGGTGGAGAAGCGGTGCCTGACCTACGGCTTCTCGGGTCAGTCGGATCTGCAAGCCGGGCAGGTCGTCCTCAAAGGCTTCGGCGCGCGCTACGTGGTGCGCTTCCGCGGCCAGCGCCTGGGGCAGGTCCACCTTTCCGTTCCCGGAACGCACTCGGTTCTCAACAGCCTGGCGGCAATAGCCGTGGGGATGGAGTTCGGCATCGGGTTCGCGAAGATCGCGCCGCATCTCGAGAGCTTCAAGGGAGCCGACAGGCGGTTCCAGCTTCGCGGTGAGGTCCGGGACATCGTGGTCGTGGACGACTATGGCCACCACCCGACCGAGATCATCGCGACGCTGGCGGCCGCACGCGAGGGTTTCGGAAGGCGGCTGGTGGTCGCATTCCAGCCCCATCGCTACACCCGCACTCAAGCGCTGGCCAGCGAGTTCAATCGCTGCTTCAACCAGGCGGACGTCCTGATCGTGACGGAGGTGTATCCGGCGGGCGAAGCTCCGATCCCTGGCGTCACGGGACAGGTGCTGACCCAGGGAATCAAGCGGCACGGCCACCGGGACGCGACCTACGTGGAGTCTCTCGATGAGGTGGCCCCCGAGCTGGCGCGCCGAGCGAGGCCTGGGGACATGGTGATCACTCTGGGAGCCGGCAGCATTTCGCGCGCCGGCGAGGCGTTGCTGAAACTGCTCGGTTCCTCTTCGTCCGCCGCGCGCAGTCGCAGAGGAGCCCGCAGTTGAGCCCCCATCTGGCCCGCATGATTCACGAACGCACCTCCTGCGGTCGCCTGAGGGGCCGGCGACCGGATCGATGAAGGTCTCGATGAGCGTGGATCGCGAAGAGCGCGCCCGGATGGCCTCGATGGTCGCGAAGATCGCGCGCGACCTCGGCATCCCCTGCAAGGTCGAGGAGCCGCTCGGACCCCATACCACCATGGGAGTCGGAGGGCCCGCGCCCTGCTTCCTCGAACCCACGTCCGCCGGGATCCTCGCCGGACTGATGCGCGAGATGGCCGCCGCCGGGCTCCCCTTCCGGATCCTCGGAGCCGGGAGCAACCTGATCGTGGACGATCGCGGCCTCAGCACCCCTGTCATCTCCACCGCGTCCCTTTCCGGCGAGCCCGAGAGGCGCGGCGAGTCCGTCCGCGCGCCGGCGGGGATGCTTCTGCCTCGCCTCGTCCGCCGGATGGCCGATGAGGGGCTCGGCGGATTCGAGTTCCTCGAGGGGATCCCGGGCAGCCTCGGGGGTTCGCTCTCCATGAACGCCGGGGCCGGAGGGCGCTGGATCGGCGACGTCGTCGCGGAGGTCGAGACGGTTACCCCCGCAGGGGAGATCGGGTCCCACCGGCCTGGGCAGGAGGAATTCGGATACCGGCGCTCCTTCGTCTCCCAGCAGGGCCGCATCGTCACTTCCACGACCCTCAGGGGGAGGGCCGACGAACCGCAAGCGATCCGGGAGCGCATTCGCGACAGCCGCGCCTACCGCGTGGCCACCCAGCCTCTGTCCGAGCGGTCGAGCGGCTGCATCTTCAAGAACCCCGACGGAGACTCCGCCGGCGCCCTTCTCGATCGGCTCTCGCTGAAAGGGCTCTCCGCTGGCGGGGCCATCGTCTCGGAGCGGCACGCGAATTTCATCGTCAACCGCGGCGGATCATGCGATGACATCCTGCGGCTCATCGACCTGATGCGGGAGCGTGTCCGCCAGCAGGCCGGCATCGATCTGCAACTCGAGGTCGTCGTCTGGAGAGACAGATGAGCGGTGCTGCCGCCGGAGCGATCGGGCTCGGCCACGACGCCCGGTATTTCCGTCCCGATGCGGGCAAGCCCCTCCCGCGACGGCGCGCGCGCAGAGGCTGGCGCCGTTTCGCCGCCGCGGCGCTCCAGAGTCTGCTCGCCATTGGCGTGCTCCTCAGCGGAGGCGAGGGGATCCGCAGGCTGCGCTCCTCGCAAGCGTTCGCACTGAGACGGGTGATCGTCGAGGGATGCTCTCGCTGCCGCCCGGCAGACCTGCAGGCGCTCGTCCTGCGGGCTTCCGGCCGCAACCTCCTCGATGTCGACCTGTGCGCCGTCCGCTGTCTGGTCGAGAGCTCTCCCTGGGTGCGCACCACGGAGGTCCACCGGCGGCTGCCCGACACGATCCTTTTGACCGTTACCGAGCGGAGGCCGGCCGCCGTCGCCCTCCTCGAAGGCCGCCCGATGCTGGTGGATGGGGAAGGGGTCGTCCTGGCCGAGTGCGGGACCGTTTCGGAGGCGTGCGATTTCCCCGTCCTGCGGGGGCTGGACGGTCTACCCGATCGCGAGAGGGCTTCGAGGATCGTCGCGGCCGTCTCGGCGGTCCGGACAGTGGAACGGGTGGCC
>QHYA01000141.1 GCA_003223995.1 Acidobacteriota bacterium
TGCGTTTCAAACATTTGATTCAGCTCGCGCTCGCCGGGCAAACGCCAGCCTGCGCTGGCAACCTCTTGCCGGTAGCGCTCCAGCACCCACAGCCGCTGTTCCACCGCGAAACGGAGCAAGAACGTTGACAAGTCGTAGCTGGCCGGTCCGACGGCCGCGTGATCCCAGTCAATGAGCCGGGCGTGAAGGCCGGCATCGCTGGGAATGACGAAGACATTGATGGCCCACAGATCGCCGTGGAGCAGCGTCTCCGGTCCCCCCAGTTCGCTCAGCGCCTGTGCGCGCTGCGGCAACTCATCACGCAGTTTGTGCAGCCGCTCGAGAAGCCTATCGCGCACCCTTGCTCCGTTCAGCGCTTCGAGCGCGGCGATAGCATCGCGCACATTCGTGTCGTAGAAATGGATTCCGAGATCGCCGCCGTACAGCCGTACCTCCCCGAGCAACGCATGACCGGCAAAGCGCGTGTGCATCCGGGCGATCAACTCGACGGCGGCGCTCACGCGAGCGCGGTCGAACACGCGAGGATCGAGTTCGTGCTGACCCAAGTCCTCGTACACGTGCCACACGCACAGCCCACTGTGCGCGGCGGCGATCCCCAGCAACGGCGGACCGCTCTCGTGCAAGCCGATCGCGGGCAACCAGCGGCGGGCGACCCAGCGGCTGCGCAGCTCGACTTCTGGCCTGAGCCGCTTCACAATGACCGATCGTGTTTCCCCGTCGATGACGAACCGCAGTCGGAACACGCGCTGTGAATGCGGTTGGAGCGCTTGCTGATCGATGAATCGGCTTTCGCACGCGCGCCCTCCCAGCAAGTCCGCCAGAACCCCACGCAGCTCGATGACTCCGGGCTGGCCGCTGCCCTTCAGGACTTTGCGCAATCCTTCAATCAAGATCGGACCAGTTCAATGCACGCAGCGCTGCGACCAGCCTGGTGTCGTAGACCCTCAGCGAGGCGATGGGTTTGGCCACCAGTTCGTAGCCTCCTAATCTCATCCCCAATGTCGCCCAATACATTTCCTCCACCAACCGCAGGAGTGTGCCGCAGCCCGCGACACGCTTGATGGCCGGTAAGTCGAGGTGCGGATAGTTCGGTTTCATGACAGAGCAATAGGCCTCGAGGTCGGGGCTGACAACATTGCCGACGGACTGTGCAAGATCGATCGCCGGCACCCCCCAGCCGGCGTACTCCCAGTCGAAGACCAGCAGAGCGGCCTCATGCGCGCCGTTCTTGATGCGGACGTTCTTGCCGACGAAGTCGTCATGCACCAGTGTCGGCGGTATGACTTCACAGATTCTCTCGATGTCGCTCCAGTGTGATTCGAGCAAGTCCCAGTGCGCCACGATTCCGGGCAGTTGGGCAGGCGCGCTTTCAGGCCGGCAGGCGGGAGGGCGAGGTGAATTTTCCCCAGCCAAAAGCCCGCCAGCGCACGGTGTTCGGCCCGTTGGGGCGAATACGTCTCACCCACGGCATCTTCGAGGAACAGCCAGCAGAGGTCCGGTTCGGAGTCGTCCAGGGATCCATAGCAACGAAGAGCGGGCACCGGTACGCGGGGCAGGAATTCTTGGTAAATCATTCGCTCGACGTGGACGGTGGCCGCCCCGCACCTCTTGGCGATGACCGCGGCACCGTCCCGCCCCACGCCGTGCAGCCGGTAGACTTCGGACTTTCGTTTGCGCTTCAGCTCGTCGATCCGGCCCGGCTCGATCCTCGCCTCCTGAAACTCACACCACGCCCTCGCGGCCGGATGTTGCCGCAGTGCCTCCGGTGAGACCTCCTCGGTAAGCCTCTTGGACGTCGGCAAGAGAGATGGCGGCGAGTCGAAGGAGGCAATACAACGGTGTTCGAGACGCAGGATGGCCGCGCAGTATTTCAACGTGCTCGGCCGGTGCGTGATGAGGAAGGTCGTTCGGCCGCGCATCAGCCGCTCCATCGCCTCGACGATGGCCGCTTCGGTTTTCAGATCCACGGCGCTCGTCGGTTCATCCAGAATCAGGATCGGCGCATCCTTCAGAAAGGCGCGCGCGACCGAAATCCGCTGGCGCTCGCCCCCCGACAACCGCATGCCACGCTCACCGACCGGCGTCGCATAGCCCTTGGGCAGATTGCTGATGAATTCATGGACGTTGGCGGCTTTCGCTGCGGCGACGATCTCCGCCTCGCACGCCTCGGGCCGCGCGTAGGCAATGTTTTCCGCGATGCTTGTGGAAAACAGCACCGGCTCCTGCAGGACGATGGCGAACTGGTTTCGTAAATCCGACAGCTTGTAAGCCCGCAAGTCCACGCCGTCGAGAAGGATCCCGCCGGCGGTCGGATCGTAGAAGCGCGTCAGCAGGTTCACCAACGTCGTCTTGCCCGCGCCAGTCGTGCCCGTGATGCCTAGACACATGCCCGGTTCGATTTCAAATGAGATGTCGCGCAGGACCGGGTCCTCCTGCTCGTAGGCGAACGAAACGTTGCAGAACCTCATCGCCCCCGCCGCGCGCCCCAGCGGCCTGGCGTTCGGGCGCTCCGCGACATCGGGCGCTTCGTCGAGAAGCGCAAAGGCGCGCTCCGCGCCCACCAAATATGTCTGCAGGCTCGCAGCCTTCCTGCTCATCGTCTTCAGCGGGGTGTAGAGGTGTGTGATGTAGCCCATCACCAGCAGCAGGCTGCCAAGAGTCAGCGTGCCCGCCTGGATGCTGCGCACGCCGATGAAGAGCACACCTGCCGTGCCCAGGCCGGTGATAGCCGCCACCAGCAGGCCATAGCTGCCTTCCATGACCGCCTTCCGGAGGCGCTGGCGCATCCCTTCGGTGGATTGCTGGACGAACCGGTTCTCCTCCCGTTTCTCCTGGCCGAATGCCTTGACGACGCGGGCCGCCGCGAACACTTCGTGCACTACCGCCATCGCCGCGCGTTCGCGTCTTCTGGCTTTGCGCGACCGACGACGCAAGCGCGGCCGGTAGATGCGCGAGACCGCGAACAACGCCGGCGAGATCGTCAGCGCAACCAACGCCAGCCGCCGGTCGATCCGCATCGTGACGTAGATCATCGACGCGAACGTCAGCGCCGAGCTGATGAACGGGACGATCCCTTCCACCGCTATGTATTGGATCGAAGCGGCGTCGTACTGAATGCGATACAGTGAATCAGCCGTGCCCTTGCGGTCATGGTACGAGAGCGACAGCCGTTGCGCGTGGTGAAACAACTGTGCCCGAAACCCGCGCAGCAGCTTCTCGCCTGTGTACGTCGCCAGCAACGAATTCGAGGAATCCCGAAGCTGCGTCAACACCGCCACTGTCAACATGACCCCCAGCGCCAGCGTCAGCATCATGCCGGGTGAGCGTGCGAACCCCGACGGCAGCACCTCATCAAGCACTCGGGGCAGGGGACGCGAGCCGAGCACACTATCCACGACGATCTTCAGCGGCAACGGCGTCAGTAGCGCCAGTGGCACCGCCAACAGGCTTAGCCCGAAAATCGCCGCGAGGTTCGGCCAATAGGGGCACACCGCTTGCGCGATTCGGCGGTACAGGGCCGCCTCTCGCTTCGCGGTGCTGCTCGTCATGCTTTCACGTCCTAGGCGCCAAGTCTTTCCCCGCCCAACTGCGCGAAGTCAGAAAGGCCGCTGCACTTTCATCGATCCACTTGTCTCAACCTCATCGGGCTCATCGTCAGCGCATCGTTCAGGACCTTTTCCAAGACCCTCTTTGCGTCGAAAAATGTCTCGGCGATCTCCCGCGCCGCCCGGCAATGGTTCTCGTAATCGTGGTTGATGAGCTCGAATGCCTCGACAGCTTCCTTCAGTGTCGAAAAGCGAAACAGGCCCTCCCCGTTCGGAAGGAAGGAACTTGGCCCGGTGTTCTGTACGACCGCCGGCTTGCCGCTGGCGAGGTAACACAGCGTGCGGTCGCCGATCCAAGCGTTTTGGAACCTGATGCAGGAGCGCTTCGCGCAACTGAATTCACCCCGTGATTGCTGGATGTAGGATTGATACGCCTCAGGCGTGCCCGCGACCTCACGGGAAAGGCGGATCCGCCAGTCTCGCTTCTCCAGATCGCGCCGTTCCGAGGCGTCTCTCTCCGTTCGCAGGAACAGCGCGACCTCGAGAGGCTGACTGGTGAGCCGCGCAAGCTCCGCGAATTCCAGGAAAGCGACGCGTTTTGTGTTCTCGTAGATCTCCTTGTCGTCGACAACCCAATCGTCCCCGTCCCAGCAGGAAACGGTCGTAAATGCCTCCGCGCGCGGGTCGAAGGTGTACGGCCATCGTTCCAAGCACACGGGCGGACGAATGCCAATCCAATTCAAGCCACAGTCGGGAAAGAGAGCGGTCGCCGTGCCGACAGTCTCCCCGGTGGTGAAGTAGAAATCATGGCGAGGCACCGAGAGCTGCCCGCGACTGATCCAGAATTGAAGCAATCCTGGGTCGATGTCCACCAGTGCGGTGCACCGGAATCGAGCCAGTAAACCGGGAGCGATCGCGTAGTGAAAGTTCAGCAACAGGTCGGCGCTCTCGAGAATCGCATTGGCGTCTGCGGCGCTCATGCCAACGATTTCTCGCGGCAAGCCGGCCTCGCATTCCTGGGCCTTGCTCGAATAGAGAATGGTTTTTCCGCCCAGCCCGAACCGCTCCATTCGCGCCAGGAACGAGGAAAGCGAAACGGCGTCCCCCTCAGGATCCCCGATGCCGCGGAAATGCTCCAGCCAGTAAACATCGCATCCCGCCTGACGCAGTCCTTCCACGTATTGCATGTAAGCCCAGAAATGCCCCCCGCCTTCGGCGAAATTCACGACGTTGAACGGACTGATGACGACCGTGGGCATGGACGTTCACTAACCGCGCGCCAGGAAGCCTTCCTTGCTCTCCCACTCGGCATTCTGTCCGTGCGCGATCGCCACGATGCGAACTCGATACGTTTCCAGGATGCGGTGGCTCATACAAACTATTTACGGACATTCACCTGTTGTTACAATGCAGATCGCGCCATCAGTGTGATTGTGTGTATGATGGCGTGTGATTGATACTCCAAAGAAGGGATGAGCAGAAATACCTGCAGGACTCAAAAAGAACGTGATAATGAGCAGTGCTCATGATTGGAGCCAGAACGGGATTGCACGAGGCTCCGCGAGTGCGGATGCGTGGCGAGCAACCAGTGTCGGCAGGTCACCGAGGGGGCGCTACGACCGCTTCCCACGGGGAGAGGCTGGATGGAGCCTCTGCCCTTCCCCTACGAAATGTTCGAGTCAGACCCTCGGAGCGATGTCGCGCCGGCTGAAGGCCAGCGAGCCGAGGAACAGGAGCAGGGCCGTCCAGGCGAGCCGATAGGCGATAACTTCGACAATGGGCCCGGCGTGCGAGGAAGCGCCGGTGAGCGCGTCGCCGACGATCCTTTCTTGACCCCAGGGAAGAGGAAGCAAGACACCCACGGTGTCAAGCATCCAGGCCCCGATCCGGATCTCCTGATGGAAAGCGAGGTTTCCAGCGATCACCCCCAGCAAGCCGGCGAGGATCGCGTACGTCGGGGTGAGCACCGTCCCGAGGGCCGCAAGGGACGCCAGGGCGAGCCACGCCCCGCTCACGACTGCCAGAGCTCCGAGAAGGTGCAGCGGGTCCAATCGGCCCTCGAGCCAGGAGGCGGTTCCGATCAGAAACGCCGACCGGGGGATCTCGAGTCCGACAAGCAACAGCGCCGAGACGCTCCATCCGGCGAGGAAGACCTTACCGCGCGAGACGGGGCGCGCCAGGACTCCGAAAAGCGTGCCGGCCTTGATGTCCCCCGCGATCTGGTTCGCACCGAGAGCGAAGCCGAGCGCGACCATCAGGAAATCGAACGATGACGTGTAGTTCCACCCGTAAAGCCGCAGCTTGGCGGCCCGGGTCGCCGTGTCGGCCCCTGAGGCGAACACGTTGAAACTGGCGGCCGGGCCCGCGACGGCGAGGACCGTCACGGCCAGCAGACCGCCGATGATCGCCGTGCGGTCCGAGAGGGCGCGCCACAGACCGCGGGCGACGAGCGCGCCGAAGGAACCCTTCACGAAGCCTCTCCTTCCCCCTCGCTTCGCGCACCCAGGTCGGTCCCCTTTGTGACCTTCGTCGCCGTCAGCTCCAGGAAGATCTCCTCGAGTCCGGCCCTTTGCGGAGTGACGGAGACGATGTCTGCGCCCCCGGCGGCGAGAAGCGCGAGAGCCGCGTTCTTCGCGGAGGTGTCCGCGGTCCGGAGAATGCTGAGGTCGGGTTCTCCCGGCACGGTCTCGCGGGACAGACCGAGCGGCGCGAGGTCCGGGTCGAAACGAGCGGGGTCGTCGTCCCGAAAGACGACGGCCCCCGCCCGGGCTTCGCCGAGCTCGGCGATCGGACCCTCCGCGACCTTGCGGCCGCGATCGAGGATGAGGACGCGGTCGGCCACCTCCTCGACATCCGCGAGGATATGCGAGGAAAGAAGGGTCGTCTTCCCGCGCTCGCGCCGCGCGCACAGGACCATCCGAGTCGAGTGTCTGGTCGCAGGGTCCATGCCCGACATCGGCTCGTCGAGTATCAGCAGGTCTGGATCGCCGAGAAGGGCTTGGGCCAGCCCGATCCTTTGCATCATCCCCTTGGAGTAGGTCCCGATGCGCCGGGAAGCCGCCTCTTCCATGCCCACGGCCTCGAGTGCATCGCGGACCCTCTCATCGCGTCCCTCCACCGGGCGATCCGAAAGGGCGTCGAAGCGGCGGAGCAGGCCGCGTCCGGTGGCGAATCTGTCGAAAGCGAACACCTCCGGGAGGAAACCGAGGAAGCGGCGGGCTTCCGGCTCCTGGGGTGAGCGACCGGCGACCAGGGCACGCCCCCGCGACGGCCTCAGAAACCCGACAAGAACGTGCAAGGTCGTGGACTTCCCTGCCCCGTTAGGCCCGAGGAAGCCAAAGATCTCCCCTTCCTGGATGGTGAAGCTGACCGACTCCAGCGCACTCTTTTTCCTCATGAGGAACCCCTCGCGAAAGTCCTTGCCGAGCTGGTCGGCGATGACCGGAGCAGTCGCGCTCATGGTGAGGGCCTGGGCTTTCCGGGGATCCCCGGGGGAGCTGCCATCCGAAACCGGTTGAGGTTCGCCTGAAGCCGGTAGGAAAAATCAGGTGAGTAGCCGACGGCGGCGTCCAGGACTTTCCCCTCAGGATCCAGGAGAAAATTGGTGGGAAAGGCTGTCACTTTCCAGCGGTCCGCGATCGAGCCGTCCTCATCGAAAAGGAATATCACCTGTTTGAACCGCGCGTCGCGAACAATGCTCCTGACTTCCTGTGGTTCTTCCTTGAAGTTCACAGCCAGATACACCAGTTCGTGCTTCCGAGATCGGTCCGAGTTCCAGGACTGGGCAAAGCTCGCCAGATCCGGCATCTCCGCCCGGCACGGTCCGCACCAGGACGCCCAGAAGGACACCAGGACAAGACGGCCCTTGTAGTCGGAGACCCTGCGCAGGACCTGGCGAGAGTCAGGAGCGGTCAGCTCTGGAGCGAGCTGTCCGGCTCCAAGCACCGGGGGATTCGAAACGGCCAGCAAACGACGGACCTCCCGGAACTGGAGCCATCCCACGAGGAGCAGGAGTGTGCCCGCCGCAGCCGGCACCAGGAAGGGACGGTCGAACCGCACTGCAGCTTCTTCCCTTCAGAGAGTCCTGGCGAGCTCCTCTGCTTCAGACACTCGCGGCGACCGCTTCAACAGCGAGCGCCACGGCCCGCGCGACCCCCTGCACGGCAACAGTCTCGCCTTCGCCGGCCGTTTCGACGATGGGGACATGCAGGGTGCCGATCTTCGCGCAAAGTCCGGCCGGAGGCTGGCGGTGGAACCAGGTCTCCTCTCCCCGCAAGGAGAGGTAGCGTAACAGCGCATAGGCGAGACGATTGCATCGGGAGGAACCCGGCGCCTCCGAGAGCACCGCCGCGATCCCAGCCCCGGTGATTCGCGCGATGATCTCCTCGCTGGGCAGCGTGCATGCAAGCGAGAGCGGCCCCGCGGCATCGATCGGTTCGATCGGAACCGCCATCGTATCCTCCGCGTTGACGGCAGTCCGCTCCACGGTGACCTCTTTTCGGTCCCTCAGGATTCCCACGACGAGCACCGCTTTCGGCAGGTGCAGGTCGAGGTACTCGAGCGCCTTCAGCAACGACCGATCTGGCTCTGGCGGGACCTCCAGCACCCGCGCGCGCCCTTGTTCCGCGGCCGCCCGGCTGGCAAGTCTCAGGATTTCACCCGACCGGCTGTGTCCGGAACCGCCTCCCGCTTGAAGACCGATGATCAGCACGCCGCTCGGCATGGCGTCAGCCTCCAGCTTCGTCCGCACCAGGAGATGATAAACTGCTCCCCAGCGAGCGGTGCAGGGCTGGAGAAGCCCGACTTCCGGTCCGCAGGCTAACCCGACAGCGCCTTGAAGATCTCTTCGTTTTCCGGGAAACGGCCGAGGGCTTTCTTCGAGAAGATCAGCTTGCCGTCGCGCTTGACCTCGAAGACTCCGCCCGAGGATTCGATGAGGCGAGGTTCGACGTCGAACTTCTTCTTGATCTCGGCCGCCAGACTGGAGGCCCTGGGGAGATAGTTTCAGACGCCGCAGTATTCGATCTCGACTCTCATGCTGTTTGGTCTCCCTCTGCACCAATATTATAACTCGTCCACCTCGTCCGGAGGTCGCGAGGCGGACCGAAGAGCGGTTCCGGCGTGCGGCGGCCCTGGCGTGCCGCCCGGCTCATTCGTCGATGGTCATTGTCGCTCTCTGGCTGTTGCTCCTGGGCTTCCTCATCTATGGAGCGATCCTTCTCGGACGACTGCGACGGGAGGACCCATCGCTCTGGCCCGAGGTTTTCCTGGGACCCGCGGGCGCCCGGTTGCGCATCCACCCCGCCTTCTCGATGAGCGGGATCACGTTCGATAGCATGCAGATCGAGAGCTTCGTTGCTCCGGCCGGGGCGGGTGCGCGACTGGGGTCGGCCGCAACGGAGCCTTCGGGGGAGCGGCGTTACTTCGAATTTCACCTGATCACCGGCCCGGCACAGAACATCCTGTTCCGGTACTGCTGTCCGGTATTGGCCGGATCGTTCGAGGCGCTTTCGCTGGCCCGGGCCGTGGCGAGCCTTCGCTTCGACCCGGCCCGGAGTGAAACCCCGGCGGGGCCAACGCAGTAGCATCCGGAGGAAGGGGCTGCCGTATGCCCCCGGAAGGCACTTGGAAGCGCCGAAAGACCTCGAAGCGGTACGGGCGGTTCTCTCGGGGCGACCGGAGGCCTTCGAGAGCATCGTCCGGGACTATCAAAACCTGGTCGCCTCGGTCGCATACCGGCTGGGGGTCCCGCGCGACGACATCGAGGACGCGGTGAGCGAGGTTTTCGTGAAGATTTACAGGAACCTGGATTCCTACAGACCGGAGTTCAGCCTCTCCACATGGATCTACAGAATCTCGACGAACCATGTGTTGGACACACTGCGCAGGGCCCGGCACCGCCCCCTCGCGACCGAGCTGTCACCGGCGCTGTCCGATCCTTCCCCCTCGCCTAGCGAGAAGCTGGCGGCGCGCCAGATGGCCGAAAGGGTGCGGGAAGCCCTCCTGGAGGTCCCCGAGAAGTACCGCCTGCCGATCGTTCTCATGCATGTCGAGGGAAGATCGATCGAGGAGATCGCGGCGATCCTGTCGCTCCCCACCGGGACGGTGAAAACACGGCTGGCCCGAGGCCGCGGCCGTCTGGCGCAAGTGCTGCGCCGGCGCTGCCCCGATCTGATGGAGGGTGTCCCTTGAGAAGAGGGCTCTCGCCACAGGAAGAGCGCCGCATCGAGGAACTGCTGGCCGAAACGCGCCTCCTCCGTCCCGCCATCGACGTGAGCGGCCGTGTGATGGCGTCGATCGCAGAGATCCGTCCCGGAGGAGCGCACCTTCCGACGGAGCGGCAGCTCGGATGGGGGCTGGCGGCCTCATTGGCCGCCTGCCTGGGGGCCGTCGCGGGAATGACGGGGCTGCTGCTTTCCGCCCCCGCCGGTGCGCCGCGTGGTCTGTTGGTGGCAGGGGTTGCGGCGTGCAAGGCCATCCTTCAGCTCCTGCGTCAGGGAGTGGAGACGCTGGCCCCGATCGCTCGGGCGCTGCTGGCCCTCCTGAACGCGCTGGCGATCCCGGCGGAAAGGGGGCGGCTGCCCCTCCTGCTGCCGGCAGAGGTCTCTGTCGCCTGTCTGGTGATCCTGGCGCTGGCCGCGGCAGCTCTCGTCTGGCGCGACCTGCACAGCCCTGAAGCTTCCGTCCACAGGAGGATCGCATGAGCGAGAGGAACGGCTCCGATGCCGTGAGCGCGAGGAACATCTTCGCGAAGATCGGGATGGTTTGCGTCACGCGGCTGCTGGCCTTTCTCTTCGGTCCGCTGCTGGCGCTGTCGCTTCCGCTGCTCGGCCCGATCCCGCTCTCGGTTGCTGCCCCCGAAGGCACCCCGGGGCCGGCCGCTCCCGAGACGACCGAGGGCCCGGGTCATCACGTGGAAGCGCAGGAACCTCATCGCCCTCAGAAGTACCTCACGCTGGACCCGAAAACAGGAAAGCTCAAGCGCGAGTCCGTGGAGGAGGCCGAAGAAGCAGAAGAAGGGCAGGAACCTCTGCCTCCGTCGCCCCAGAGACCAGCCCGCGCCAGCACCCCTAGCGTGTCCTTCGGAGGCGGCACCTACGTCATCAAAGAGAACGAGCATCACCGGGGCGACTTCGTGCTGCTGGGTGGATCGGTGGATGTGCGGGGCGAGGTGACGGGAAGCCTGGTGCTGATAGGGGCGAAAGGGACGGTTTCCGGAGAGGTGAAGAAGGATGTCGTCGGCATCGGCTCCAAGATCAAGGTGCTCGACGGCACCGTGATCCGGGGTTCCCTCGTGAACGTTTGCGGAAGCGTGGAGAAGGCCCCGGAGGCGGAAGTCGGAAAGGACTTCGTGGACCTCGCGCTGCTGGATTTCTCCCGTTTCGTCCGGGGCGGCTCCATCCTGAGCTTCCTGCTCTGGTTCGTTTTCTGGATCAAGATCCTCAAGGCGGCCTTCCTCTCCCTCGCGGTCGTGGCGCTGGCGGCGATCTTCACCGACCGGATCGCTCTCTGCGCGGGCGTGCTCCCCGGCGCGCTCGGCCGGTCGTTCCTCTTCGGGCTGCTGTGCTGGGTCGGAGCCGTCTTCTCGATCATCGTGATGGCCATCACCCTCATCGGGATCCCTTTCGCCATCCTCGCGGGGCTCGTCTTCAAGCTCGTCTGGTGGGGAGGGATCGCGGCTGTCTCCTGCGCCGCAGGCCAGCAGATCGGACGGAATGTCTTCGGACGAAGCCTTTCCTACTTCTCCGCGACGCTTCTGGGTTACCTGCTGTTCGTGATCGTCTATCTCATTCCGTTCTTCGGAGGGCTCGTCATGGGAATCCTCGGGCTCATCGGTCTCGGATTGATGGCGATCACGCGCCTCGGCACGAGAATCCCGGGCAGCGGGCCGCCTCTTTTTCCTGGCGTGCCGCCCCCTCCTGCGGCTCCGGCTGCAGCCGGAACGGCACCACTGGCGTGATCGGAGCCCGCTGGCGTGATCGCCTCCCCCTGTCGCGCTGGAAAGGTTCGTCTCCCAATGAAATGGTGAAACTTTTCGCCGGTGCCGCACGTTGTACAATAACGGCCTTTTCAGTCAGGGGCGGGGAGAAGTCTTCCATCCATCAGCGGAGAGAGGGACGAGAATGGCAGTCAAAGCTCGACGCCGCAGAGCGCTCTTCCTGGCGGTGCTGATCCTGCTGGCCGCGGGTGGAGGCGGGGCGGCCTTCTTCTCCTGGCGCGGCAACGCAGCGAGAGCGGCCTCCATCGCACCCGAGGACCTGTCAGTCAAGCTCGGAGAGAGTTCGATCGGGGACATCCAGATCGCCGTGGAGGAGATCGGAACGATCGAGCCGGTCCTGAAGGTCGAGGTGAAATCCACCCTGTCGGGCAAGGTCACCGAGGTGCTCGCGCGCGAAGGGGACCGTGTGAAGCAGGGGCAGGTGCTCGCCCGCGTCGAGCCGGACGTCAATCAGGCCCAGACGCTGTCGGAGGTGAAGAACGCCCTCGCCCGGGCCGATCTCGATCTGAGCGACGCCCTGAAGACCTACGGCAACCAACAGAGGCTCTTCGCGGAAGGGTATACGAGCGAGCAGGCCCTGCGCGACGCGAAGATCTCGTTCGAGCGCGCCCAGCAGAACGAGCAGAACGCCCATGAGAAGTTCCACATCGTCGAGGAGAGCGGCATCCCGCTCCAGACGGACCTCGCTTCCACGCAGCGGGTGAACGTCGTCTCCCCGATGAACGGCGTGGTCATCTCCAGGACCGTCGAGGTCGGAGACACGATTCTTTCCGGGGTCTCGTCCTTCAACGCCGGCACGGTCATGTTCACCGTCGCCGACGTCGGCTCGATGTTGATCAAGGCCTCGGTCAACGAGGTGGACATCGGAAAGGTCCGCGAGGGGATGCCGGTCCAGATCACGGTGGACGCTTTCCCCTATCGCCGCTACTCGGGACGGGTCAGCCACATCTCGCCCGGTGCCAAGCTCAAGGACAAGATCAAGGTCTTCGAGGTTGAGATCGCCCTCGCGCAACAACAACCGGAGTTCCGCTCGGGCATGACGGCCAACATCTCGATCCGCGGCGAACGGAAGGAGAAGGTGCTGTGCGTCCCGAGCGAGGCGATCTTCAAGCGGGACGACAAGGATGTCGTCTTCGCCCTGAAGGACCGCTTCGACCCGCCCAAGCACCAGGCTGCCAAGCCCAGGAAGAACCGGGACGGCAAAGTTGATGTGTCGGACGAGTGGGCGCGTTTCTTCGAAATGCGCCCCGTCCGGGTGGGCCTGGTCAGCCTCGAGCGCGCGGAGATCCTCGATGGCATGAAGCAGGGTCAGCGGATCGCTCTCGACGATCCGACGCGGCTCCCGGCGGTAGAGAACTAGCCTTTCGCCTGGACCCGGTTTCCATGCACCCGTTGATCCATCTCGTAGAGGTCCACAAGCGGTACGATTCTGGCGACACGGAAGTCCGCGCCCTTCAGGGGATATCCCTCGATATCAGCGCCGGGGAGTACGTCGCCATCATGGGCCCGTCCGGCTCCGGCAAGTCCACACTCATGCACATCATCGGCTGCCTCGACACCCCCTCGGAGGGGGAGTATGTGCTGGGAGGCGAGCGGGTATCGGAGCTGTCTGGCCGTGCGCTGGCCCGCGTGCGCAACCGCCAGATAGGGTTCGTCTTCCAGAGCTTCAACCTGCTCCCCCGGGCCTCGGTCCAGCGCAACGTCGAGCTGCCGATGCTCTACGCCGGGCTGGACCGGGCCGAGCGGCGAGAGCGAGCGTGCCGGGCGCTCGAGCGCGTCGGCCTCGGCCACCGCCTGCGCCACCTGCCTCCCAAGCTGTCGGGTGGCGAGCGGCAGCGCGTGGCGATCGCCCGGTCTCTCGTGAACCAGCCGGCGCTGATCCTGGCCGACGAGCCGACCGGCAACCTTGATCAGAAGAGCGGCACGGGCATCCTGGAGATCTTCGACGAGCTGCATGCAGAGGGGCGCACCGTCGTTCTCGTCACCCACGATCCGAACATCGCCTCGCGCGCGAGGCGGGTCGTCATGATCGTGGACGGCAGATTGACGGCAGAAGCATGACCCTGCTCGAGGCGCTCGTCGATGGAATCGTCGACATCCGCTCCCACTTCGGCCGCACGTTCATGCAACTGCTGGGAGTGATGCTCGGAGCGGCCTCCATGATCGCCGTCTTCTCACTTGTCGCCGGGGGCCGCCAGCGGGCCATCAACTTCTTCGAGGAGTTCGGCGGCCTGAGAAAAATCCTCATCTTCGGCAAGCCGGTCGATGTCCCCTCACCCCATGCCGTGCAGCTCGCCAACCGCGGGCTGACGGTGGCGGACGCCGAAGCCGTGCGGGCGGGCTCCAAGCTGGTCGAACAGGTGGACCCGATCTCCGGCGACTTCCTAGCCGTGCGCCGGGAGGGGGCAGCCGAGAAGAACAGGGACATCAGCGGAGTCACCCCGGCCTATCAGGCCGTGTACTCCTTCTATCCGGCGAGGGGACGGTTTCTCGCCGAAGAGGACATCCGGTCCCAGGCGAGGGTGTGCGTCCTGGGGGACACCGCCTGCAAGCAGATCTTCGGCAACGAGGATCCGGTCGGAAAGACCCTTTACATCGACGGGGCCGGTTTCCAGGTCGTGGGCGTGATGCGGCGCAAGGAGTTCTACTTCGGAAACGAGCGTCACAACGCCCTGGAATGGATGAATCGGCAGGTCTTCGTTCCCATCACCTCGCTGGTCGTGCGGCTTGGAGGGGACCATTACGAGAAGGCCCGCTACCTCAACGCCATGGTCGACAAGGCGGAGAACAACGCCAAGGCCGTGGAGGAGATCCGCAGGATCCTCAAGAGGCGGCACCGGGGGGTCGAGGACTTCGAAGTGCTGAATCGTTCGGAGCGGCTCCGCCGCCAGGCGGAGCAGATGCAGATCTACAACATCACCTTCCTGGCCTGTGGGGCCATCTCGCTTCTCGTTGGCGGGATCGTCATCACGAACATCCTGCTCGCCTCGTTCCAGGAGAGGGTGCGGGAGGTAGGTCTGCGGAAGGCGCTGGGGGCAGCCTGGCCGCAGATCCTCGCGCAGTTCATGGTGGAATCGGTGCTGCTGTCGCTGCTCGGCGGTGTTAGCGGGGTCCTCGCCGGTGTCGTCCTGGCGGGATGGATGGCGGACCTCATCGGCCAACCCGCGGTGGTCACAGCCGGGGGCGTGATGCTCTCCCTGGGTCTGTGCGCAGGTGTCGGGATCTTCTTCGGCCTCTATCCGGCGGTCAAGGCGGCGCGCCTCGATCCGGTGGAAGCCCTGCGGTACGAGTAGTCTCAGGGAATGTCTTTCCTCGGCTCGCTCTGGAGCAGCCTTTCCGAATTGGCGGGGCACAAGCTCCGCTCCTTCTTGACCCTTGCCGGCATCATCCTCGGGACCATCACGCTGGTCGTGATGACCTCCCTCGTGGACGGGGTCACGGGCGAGGTCGCCGCCGGCTTCGCCGACCTCGGATTCGACGGGGTGTTCTACGTTTCCGAGCAGCCGCCGCGCAGCGCCTACGAGACGGCGCGGTTCGCCGGCAGCGAGGGGCTGCGTCCCGAGGACGCCGATTTTGCCGCTGCGCACGCCGAGACCCTTTCCGACTTCGCTCCCGCGCACCAGGAGACCATCACCGTGAAGGCGAATGGCCGGACGGCCAGCGTCCGGGTCAACGGCGTCACACCGAGCTACGCCCGCGTTCGCAACCGTTTCCCGGCGGAAGGAAGATTCATCAGCGACTCGGACCTGCGCTTGTTCGCCAGGACCGCCGTCATCGGCTTCCGGCTCAAGCGACGGCTGTTCGGCTCCGAGCCGGCGATCGGCAACCGGGTCGACGTCGGGGGCATCTCAATGACCGTCGTGGGGGTGGGCCGCGACCTCACGCACCAGTTCTTCGACGACGATGAGCTGATCCGGGAGATGGAGGGCTGCACGGTCCCTCTGACAACGATGGAACGCTGCCTTCTGGGGCGTCGGCCCCTGTCGTTCGTCGCGGTGAAGACGAACGATCCGGAGAATCTCGAGGGCGCGCGACGGGAGATCGACCGGCTCTTCACGCTGGCACATAGGGGCGTCGGCGATTTCCGGGTGCAGAACATCGCGGAGGAGATCCTCCGCGCCAGAGCAGAGACCTCGACCATGATCAACAACTGGAGAATCGTGCTCAGCTCCGTCGCAGGGATCTCGCTGCTGGTCGGGGGGATCGGCCTGATGTCCGTCATGCTGATCTCGATCGGCGAGCGGACCTACGAGATCGGACTGCGAAAGGCGATCGGCGCCAGCAACGGGGAGATCTTCCTGCAGTTCCTCACCGAATCGGTCAGCCTCGCTCTTGCCGGCTCGGCGGTGGGCATCGCCATCGGCTGCGGAATCAATGTCGCTGTGGGGCGCTTCTTCAAGAGCGGTCTGCCAGTACAGCCCCGCGGCATCCTCTCGGCCCTGGCTCTCTCGATCCTGCTGGGGGTCGCCTTCGGGACCTCCCCGGCGCTTCGCGAGGAGAATCCGCGACTTGCCGTACAATGAACGTTCATCTGGAGGAGGCGACCCCTCATGAGCGAAGCGACCGCGATCACGGTGGCCCACGGGGACGGTATCGGCCCGGAGATCATGGAGGCCACGCTGACCGTTCTGAAGGGGGCGGGCGCCCGGCTCGAGATCGAAAGCATCGAAATCGGACAGAGCGTCTACCTTCGGGGTCTGACGGCGGGGATCGAGCCGAGCGCCTGGGAGTCGTTGCGCCGTACGAAGGTCTTTCTCAAAGCCCCCGTGACGACCCCGCAAGGAGGAGGCTTCAAGAGCCTCAACGTGACGATCCGCAAGACGCTCGGACTGTTCGCCAACGTGCGCCCTTGCGTCTCCTACCACCCCTTCGTCCGCACGAAGCATCCCATGATGGACGTCGTGGTCGTGCGGGAGAACGAGGAAGACCTCTATGCCGGGATCGAGTACAGGCAGAGCCATCAGGTCGTCGAGGCCCTGAAGATCATTTCCCGCCCCGGAAGCGAGAGGATCGTCCGCTACGCCTTCGACTACGCCCGCAAGTACGGCCGGAAGAAGGTGACCTGCTTCACGAAGGACAACATCATGAAGCTGACGGACGGGCTCTTCCACCGGATCTTCGACGAGGTCGCGCAGAGCTATCCCGACATCCGGAACGAACACTGGATCGTGGACATCGGCGCCGCGAAGCTGGCCGACACGCCTGAGGTTTTCGATGTCATCGTGATGCCGAACCTCTACGGAGACATCCTATCCGATGTCGCTGCCCAGATCGCCGGCTCCGTCGGGCTGGCCGGCTCCGCCAACATCGGCGAGGAATGCGCGATGTTCGAGGCGATCCACGGCTCGGCCCCCCGGCGGGCGGGCCAGAACCTGGCCAACCCCTCGGGACTGCTTCTGGGCGCCGTGATGATGCTCGTTCATGTCGGCCAGACCGACGTCGCGGAACGAGTGCACAACGCCTGGCTGCGGACGATCGAGGAAGGCATCCACACCTACGATATCTATACCGAGGGGGCAACCAGGCAGAAGGTCGGAACGAGGGAATTCGCCAGGGCGGTCGTGGAGCGGCTGGGAAAGAAGCCGGAGAAGCTGAAGGCGGCCAGCTACGCCGGAGTCTCGCGCGTTGCGACCCCGGCTTCGACGCCGCACACGGCGGCGCCCCCCCGGGAGAAAAAAGCGACTGTCGGTGTGGACGTTTTTCTCGACTGGCGCGAGGGCTCTGCCGAACGGCTGGCGGAGATTCTCCGGAAAACCAGCGCCGGCGGTCTCGAGCTGGCCATGATCACGAACCGCGGTGTGAAGGTCTGGCCCGAAAGGCTCCCCGAGACATTCTGTTCCGACCACTGGCGCTGCCGCTTCCTTTCTTCCTCCGCGGAGGAGATCGACCACGGCCAGATCACCTCCCTTCTGGAGCGCGTGAACGCGGCCGGCCTGGAGTTCATCAAGATCGAGACCCTCTGCACCTTCGACGGCCAGCCAGGTTATTCCCTCGGCCAGGGGGAGTAGAGGGCGTACAGGGACTCGGACGCCCTTCTTGGCTCAGGGGCTCTCGGCGAACCCGTCTGATGGTCGCCATGTTTCCGGGAAGATCGACGGGGCCCACCGCGTGGGCCGGGGATTCCAGTAGAACGGGTGAAGGCTCGTTGTTGGCTTGCCCCAGCCCGATAGCTCGTTCTTGAAGCTCGTGGCCGGCGCGAGAGGTCGACTCCACTGCGCCGGGGTCGTGAAAGATTCTGTCGGACGCCAGACACTCGGCCCGAGCGAGACCGTTGGCGGCGTGCCTTGAGGATAACCTCGGTACCGGATTGGGGGGGCAGGGTATCCCGCGAGGACAGTGCCGGCGGCCTTTCTCTTGTCACCCCCCCGGTCATCTTTCACCTGCTCCACTGGCTCCTTCTGCGTCGTCTCCGCCGGGGTCTCGAGATCCGCCAGCGCCACGACCGAATCGACCAGCACCGGCTCGAACTCCAGTCGGGTCCCGTCCTCGAGAACAAGGGTCACACGCGCCGGTTCCCGGATCACGGCGATCGCTTCGAGTGTCCTCCCACCTACGAACGTGACCCGGCTCGGCCCGACCAGGACGGGCGGTTCGGCCTCGCGTTTCGTCGCGGCCCGAAACGACCCCTCGCCCCTTTTCACCCGGCTGGTCTTGGCTTCCTGCCGTTGCGGGGTAGCGTGGGAGCCCGGCTGCTTCCCCTTGCCGCTCCTGCTCGCCTCGTTTGCGCTTCTCGGTGGCTTTGGCGCGGTCTTGCCGCTATCCCCTGCTCCGGCGGCGCGGCTCGGTCGCTTCGCGGAAGCCTTGCCGGTTTCTCGCGGCCGTGTGGTCTTGCCCGTCCCCTTTTTCGCGGAGGTCTTGTCGTGCGTCCGTTCTTGCGCGGGCTCCACAGTCTCCCCTACCGGCACGGACTGTGAGCTCGCCCCCACAGCGGCAGCTTCGCTGCTTGCCCGCGCTGCTGCCGCCGGCTCCGTCGCCAGCGACACAAAGAAAGCCGCCAGTATCAATGCGGGGACGCTTTGCCTGGGAAATAGCGACATATGGCCGTCCACTCCCCATGCATGATAACCGTCCGCACCGCATCTGGCCAGGGCTTTCCATCGAACCATCGAACCCTTCAAGCCCGCAGCGTGAACGTGAAGCGGCGGATCTGCAGACTTGACGGCCCGAGATGCTGTCATCATCAAAAAGAGGGACCGCGTTTCCTTCGGAGCCCGCGCTCGTCCGGATCGGTGGAGAACGCGGCTGCCACAGAAGCAAGCCGGGCCCGGTCTGTTTGCCGGGCCCGGCCCGCTACTGGTCCTGACCTCCTCTACCCGCCCTTTTCCGCTCCCTTTTCCTTCTTCTGCTTGGCCTGCTGCTCGGACTTGCCTTGCGGTTCCTTCTTGGGAGCATGAGGCGACCCCTGGGCCGCGGGAGCCTTCTTCGCCGGAGCCGTCGCGTGCGGCCCCGGTTGCTTCCGCCCTTCGACCACGCCGCGGCCGACTGGGGCTTCCTGCGGAGTCACAGCGCGAGGCGCGGTGCCTTGGCGGTGCTTCGTCCTCGGCGTTTCGGCCGTGCGTTGGCCCGTGGATCCCTGACTTTCGAGCTGGCCGGCGGCTGCCTCGTTCCGTTCAGCCGCGTGCCTGCCTCTCTCGGCTGGGAGCCCTCCCCGTTCCGCGCGGGGCGATGCGCCGCGCTCGGGAGCGGCCCGCTTGGAAGGCTCAGTCCGGGAAGGTTCGGGCTCGGGACTACCGAAAGACTCTCCAGCCGGTGCCTGGCCCTCCTTTCCCTTCCCCTCCTTCACCTTCTTTTTCGAAGCCGCTTCCTTGGACGCCCCGGGTTCCTTCTCCTTCACCTTTTCGTTCGAGGTGACCTCCATGGCGGCGGCTTCCTTCCCTTTCCGCTTCTCGTTCGAGATGACCTCCTTGGAGGCGGAAGCGGGACCTTTCACCGGCTCGGCGGCTCTGAGGCCGGCCTTCATCTTCTGAGGATCGAGACGGATTTCGTCCCTCTTCACGACCTTCCCCAGCCCCCTGACCCGCTCGACGGGAACGGGCCGGATGGTCCTGCCGGTCACCCTCTGGATCTCGGCGATGCTGGGGCCCCGGTTCACGACGACGTTGTTCTCGACCGTGATGCTGTTCGTGATGATCCTCGTCTGCTTCACGATCACGGTCGTCCTCTCAGGAGCAACAACGACCCTCCGGATCCTGGGCTCGAAAAAGGCGTGGGCGGGAACGAAGACGAAATGAGCCTGATCGTAATAGCCGGATCCGATCGTCACTCCGATCGAGAACTGGGGTGTCACGGGGGTCCATCCGATGTAATCGGGTCCGGAGCGGAAAACGACCCAGGCTGGCGCCCAGACATAACCGGGGACCCAGACCCATCCACAGGCCGGGTCCGACACCCACGTTCCATAGTGGTAAGGGATTGGGCCCCAATCATAGTCGGAGACCCAGGTATAGCCGAGATCGGTGTAGACCCAGTGTCCGTCATAGTAGGGGTTCCATCCCTGCGAATAAATGCTCGGCTGCCACACTCGCCCGTAGCTCGCGGAGACGAGCCAGTGGCCGTGCGGGCTCAGATTCGAATAAAAGAACTCGAACGACACTCCCGCCGAGGCAGGTGGCGAGTACAGCGCGATCGCCATGATCAGCCCCGCGAGAAAAAGCGCCTTTGCTCTCATGGCACCCATGCTGACCTCCTTCCCATTCGAGCCGACCAGCCTGCAACTGGTCACACTCTTCAAGGAAGCAACACGGATGCCACGAAAAAAAACAGTCATTCCGCTGCATTACTTGGGAGAAGCACATGTGAGCGTACTCATTCGAGGACACGCCGCGGTGATCACGGGAAGTTCCGACACACTCCATTTGATGCGAGTCTCGCCAGGTCCAGCTCACGCAAGACACCCTTCTCGTTCGCGTGTCGCTCCGGCGTGTCGCTCCGGCTTGACGCCGCTTTCTTGGCAGAGTATAGCAATCCAACAAGCTGATCTGTGATCGTCGTCTCAGCGAGTCATGACCGAATGGACATGTGAACAGGCGGCAGTGGGCCAAGGAGAAGGCTCCGGGAAGCTCTGACCCACGAAACATCTTTGCAAGGGGAGGGAGAAGAAAATGAAAAGCAAGAGGATCCTCATCGGTGCGTTGGTCTTGTCGCTGCTTTTTCTCTGCGTCTCCGTGTTGGCTCAGGTCAATCGATCCTACAGGAACGGGTCGGTCTGGAGCATCGCTTTCATCAAAGTGAAACCCGGCATGCAGGAGGCCTACATGAA
>QHYA01000142.1 GCA_003223995.1 Acidobacteriota bacterium
TCCGCAAGCTGGTGGCCCGGCACAAGGGGTTGTTCGCGTTTCTGGGGGTCATGTTCGTGCTTCTCGTGGGGTTCGCGGTGGCGATGGCGGTCCAGGCGGAGCGGATCGCGAAGGAGCGGGATCGGGCGAGTCGGGAGGCGGAGACGGCGCAGAAGGTGTCGGAGTTTCTGGTGGGGCTGTTCCAGGTGTCGGACCCGGGAGAGGCGCGGGGGAACACCATCACAGCGAGGGAGATCCTCGACAAGGGGGCGGAGAGGATCGAGCGGGAGCTGAAGAATCAGCCGCTGACCCAGGCTCGGCTGATGGACGTGATGGGCAACGTCTACCTGAGCCTTGGTCTCTATGGCCAGGCAGAGTCGCTTCTGGAGGGAACATTGCAGACGAGGCGGCGCGAGATGGGCGCGAGCCCCACCGACTTGGCCCGGAGCCTGCAGAGCCTCGGGTGGCTCTGCCTCCTGCAGGGCCGCGGCGCGGAGGCCGAGTCACTCATGCGAGAAGCTATGAGCATCTTCGAGAGAACCCTCGGACACGAGTGTGTCGAGGTGGCCTGGATCGAGTGTCGTCTCAGCGCCCCCGTCTCCGACAGAGACCTCGCTGAGGCCAGGGCGCTCCTGGAGCATGCGCTCGAGGTCTTCGAGAAGGACCCTGATGCCAACCACTTCGGCATCTCATCCTGCTCGGAACCGCTCTCCGTGAACCTGATCTGGTCGGGGCATTACCAGGAGGCGACGCGGGCCGCCGAGCGCGCCCTCCAGATCGAGCAGCGATACTTGTCAGCGGAGGATCCGAGGGTCGCCTTGGCAATGAACGGTCTCGGGTTTGCGCTCTTGCACACGGGCGACTACGCTCGCGCTCGACCTCTCCTCGAGCGCGCCGCCCGGCTCCAGGAGAAGACGCTCGGGCCCGATCACCAGTACCTCGCCTGGACGCTGCACAGCCTGGGCGAGCTGTTGCGCCGCACCGGGGAGTTTGGCGAATCCGAGGTTCTCCTGAAGCGCGCGCTGGCTATCCACACCGGGCCGTCCGGCGCCTGGCAACCCGAAGTCGGGGTCGTGCAGACTAGCCTGGGTGACCTCTACGCGCAGACCGGCCGCCACGCTGAGGCCGAGGCTTCCTATCAGGAAGCGATTGCGGTTTTGGATAGGTTCGCTCCCAATCACGCCCTCCTCGCTACCACCCTGACCAGCTACGCGTCGCTTCTCCGCCGTGTCGGCCGGCAGGCCGAAGCGGAGCCTCTCGAAGCCCGCGCCCGCGCGATCAGGGAAAAGCACCGTACGGCCGCCGTCACTCCGCCGGCCGGATAGCTCCCTTTTCGTCAAGGGTGCGCGGAATATCTCGCTCGATCAGGCGGCGGTAGACCAGCTCTGGATCCGCTGAGCTCGCTACTGCCCGAAGAGACCGGCAAGCCGCGCGAGCAGCCCCTCCGGCTCGGCGCCCGACAGCGTCTCCAGCTCGCCGGCATCGAGCCAGACGCCGGCGCAAGAGGTGCATCGGTCGATGCGCACACCGCGGAAGGTCACCTCCGCCAATTCCATCCCGCACTTCGGGCAGCGCATCCAGTGCAGCTCCTTCAGTCGCGTGCGCTCCTCGGCGGCCAGCTTCCGCGCCCGTTCCTCCGCGTCCCGGCGGCGTCTCTCGAACTCCTGGCGGGCGAAATACTCCTCCTCGGCTTCGGACGGCTTCACCGGCATGTTCTCCTCCTCGACGGCGAGATCCTACCGCGGACCAGCGTCGGAATGACTGGACCACTGGGAGAGGGGGACGGTCTTGAGCGCCAAGGCGTGGATGTCCGGGCCGAACAGATCGCGCAGGGCCTCGTTGACCATCCGGTGCTGCTCCAGGACCGATCTGCCCTCGAAGGCGGCAGAAACGATGAAGATGTTGAAGTGCCCGCCGCCGCTTGCAGCGCCCGGGTGGCCCTTGTGCCGGTCGCTCTCGTCGCGCAACTCGAGGTGGGCGGGATGGAGTCGCTCCTTCAGAATGGTCTCGATCCTTTCCGCCGTGGTCATAGTCCCCGCCGTACAGCTTTCAGCCTGGTCCACGGCGCATTCCGACGCCTAGGCCTTGCTCAGCCGCACGAGCTCGACGCGTGGTCGATCAGCGCTCAGATCTAGCACGGCCACGCTGCCAAGGTCGTCATCCCCGCGGCGGTCCGCCGGCAACGTGGGGCTTCCGGGATTGAAGAAGAGCACTCCCTCGTGCTCCAACTCCAGTTGGCGATGGGTGCCGCCGAAAGCAACCACGTCGACCTCTCGCCCGAAGCGACGGCGCATCAGATCGGCAAGCGGATGGGCAAGGAACTGCACACCCGACTCATCCATCGTTATCTTCTTGTCCGGATGGCTCAGGTTGAAAGTGAGTCCGACGCTCGCGCCCGAGACTCCCTCGATGACCTTGACCGGAGCGACGTCGCCAGCGTCTTTCGCCGGCAGGTAGCCCTTGTAGTCGCCGGCGGGAACGAGTACGGGGGCGAGCTTCGCCAGCCGCTCGAGGATGCCCTTGCGGCCAATGTCGCCAAGATGAACGATGAGGTCAACGCCCGCAAACGCGTCGAGGGCCTGCTGGGGTAGGTCGCTCCCATCAGGTTTGCTGCTGTGAGTGTCAGCCAGGAAGCCGATGCGTCGTAAACGCGAGCCCATCTTCATCTCCTGCGCTGAATGTCAGTCCATTCTAGGTCGCAAGCGGACCGCTCACAAGCAGGCGGCGACGGGACGACCTGATCGACCCTGCCGTCCCGCGCGGAGACACAGGTTGTATGATGGTCGAGGCATCAGCAATCAGGAGGTGAGATCATGGCGGAGTTCGCGAAGGTAGCAACGGCTGCCGAGGTGCTTCCCGGGCAGGCGAAGCTGGTGGAGGCCGGAGGGAAGAAGATCGCCCTCTTCAACGTCGGGGGCGCCTATTACGCGATCGACAATACGTGCCCCCACAGGGGCGGTCCCCTGTCCCAGGGCCCTGTCGAGGGGGAGACGGTGACGTGCCCCTGGCACGGATCGAAGTTCGACATCAGGAGCGGGGCGGTGCTCGCGCCGCCGGCCGCCACAGGTGTGGCCAGCTACCGCGTCCGCGTGAGCGGCTTGGACGTCGAGGTGGAGGTCTGAGGGACCGAGCCGCACCAGACTGAGCGGGCCGAGACTCCAAGGACGCGATGCGCCAGCGGCTATCGCTCGAGCGCCGCGACGTCGCTCTTGGAACACCGCGGCTTCCGCGATCTCTACAACGTCACGGGCGGCACGACCGCCTGGGTGAATGCCGGGTTCACCGGCGAGAAGTGATCGGGCATCCCTGCCCACGTCGACGGCGCCAAGCCGATGACTGACCAGCGCCCCGACCACACAGACCAGCCCTCCAGCCCAACCCGCCCAGACCACGCGGACCGCGTCTCCGACCACAGCACGGCCACGGGCCGTTCCGACCAAGCCACCGGCCGGATGATCGGCGACTTCCGGATCCTCCGGAAGCTCGGCGAGGGGGGGATGGGCATCGTCTACGAGGCCGAGCAGCAGCATCCGCGCCGCTCCGTGGCCCTGAAGGTCATCCGCGGCGGGGCCTACGTGGACGACTCCCACCTCAGGATGTTCCAGCGGGAGGCCCAGACCCTCGCCCGCCTCAAGCATCCCGCCATCGCCGCCATCTACGAGTCGGGCCGCACCGAGGACGGGCTGCACTTCTTCGCGATGGAGCTGGTGCGCGGGCGGACGCTGGGCGAGCACTACCGCAGGCGCAAGCCCGAGGGGGAGCTGTCGGCGGCGGAGGTGCGCGAGAGGCTGGTTCTGTTGCGGAAGATCTGCGACGCGGTGAGCTACGCCCACCAGCGGGGGGTGATCCACCGGGACCTCAAACCATCGAACATCCTGATCATGGGGGAGGCGGCCCCGTCGGGGTCCGGGTCGGGCTCGTTCGCGACATCCGTCCCCGACATCAAGATCCTCGACTTCGGCCTCGCCCGGATCACGGACACGGATGTGGCCGTGACGACGATCGTGACGGAAGCGGGAGTGGTGCAGGGGACGCTCCCCTACATGAGCCCGGAGCAGGTGCGGGGCAACCCCGAGGAGATCGACCTGCGGACGGACATCTACTCGCTGGGGGTGATCCTCTACGAGCTTCTCAGCGGCCAGCTTCCCCACGACGTGCAGAAGGCGGTGATGCCGGAGGCGGTGCGGATCATCTGCGAGGAGCCTCCGAGGTCGCTGACGAAGGCGACCCGGACGACGCGGAGGCTGGATCGGGACCTCGAGACGATCGTGATGAAGGCCCTGGAGAAGGAGCCTTCGCGCCGCTACCAGTCGGCGGCGGCGTTCTCGGAGGACATCCAGAGGTATCTGTCGAACCAGCCGATCCTGGCCCGTCCCCCGAGCGCCGTGTATCAGTTCCGCAAGCTCGTGGCCCGGCACAAGGGGTTGTTCGCGTTTCTGGGCGTTGTGTTCGTTCTTCTCGCTGGGTTCGCCGTGGCGATGGCGGTCCAGGCGGAGCGGATAGCGCGGGAGAGGGACCGGGCGAGCCGGGAGGCGGAGACGGCGCAGAAGGTGTCGGAGTTTCTGGTGGGGCTGTTCCAGGTGTCGGACCCGGGAGAGGCGCGGGGGAACACCATCACGGCCCGGGAGATCCTCGACAAGGGGGCGGAGAGGATCCAGAGGGAGCTGAAGAATCAGCCGCTGACCCAGGCCCGCCTGATGGACACGATGGGTAATGTCTACAGGAGCCTCGGCCTTTATGCACAGGCCGAGCCTCTGCTGGATCAGGCGCTGATGAGCAGGGAGACGCTACTCGGGGGGGATCACCTCGACGTGGCGCAAAGTCTCCTCAGCAAGGGGTGTCTCTATCAGTACATGGGCCGGCTGGACGAGGCCAAGCGGCTCTGCCGGCGCGCTCTGGACATCCGCGAGGCGGCCCTCGGCCCGGAGCATCCCGACGTGGGATTGGCCCTCTACCGGCTTGGCAGCGCCCTCATGAGAAACCGCGAGTATGGCGAGGCGAGCGCCTGCTTGGAAAGGGCCCTCCGCGTCTTTGAGAAAAACTTTGGCGCCACGCACGCGAACGTGGCTTGGACTCTCAATGACCTCGGTCTCATTCGTTCCTACCTTGGCGACTACGCCGGAGCGAGACCGTTTCTGGAGCGATCCCTCGGCATCAAGGAGAGACTCCTCGGGTCCAATCATCCCGATGTCGCCATAAGCCTCAACAACGTCGGCTTTGCTCTCACGAAGCTGGCGGCCTACGCGGAGGCGCGGCCCCTCCTCGAGCGCGCTCTGACCATCGAGGAACGGACGTTTGGCCCGGACCATCCCGAAACGGCATTCGCGCTGCAAAGCCTTGGCGACCTGCTCAGGTTAATGGGACGGTCCCGTGAGGCGCGGCCCCTTCTGGAGCGCTCCTCGTCTGTCCTGGGCAAGAAGCTGGGCGCAGACGATCCCGAGCTCGCCTACTCGTTGAACAGCCTCGCCCTTGTGCTTCAAGACCTTGGTGAGACGGCGCAGGCCGAGGCCCTCTTTCTCCGCGCCCTGGCGATCCGAGAAAAGGGCCTCCCGCAGGACAGTCCCGAGATCGCCGAGACCCTCGAAGGCTACTCCGCGTTCCTTCGCGCGGCGGGCCGCGCGGCCGAAGCTGGCGTGCTTGAGCTGCGGGCCCGTGCAATCCGTGCAAAGCATGGTCCTGCTGCGCCGGTCACGAACCCATGACTGACCAAGTCCAGTAGCTCTCACGGCCGGGGCCTGCAAACGGCGCTTGAGCAAGCCCAAGCCGATGCGGCTTTTCGAACAACGCCGCCGTCAATCCGCCGCCCGGATAGCTCTCTTCGGCTACGGTGGCAGGATCGCTCCGGGGATCTCTCCGAGAAACGCATCAGTCGTCCCGGTCGGGCGGTGCGACTTCCGGCAGCGCCACCTCGGGCGAGGGAATTGCCTCCGGCCTTGGTACGGCGTCCCTGGCCGGTCGGACCTGGAACAACTCCTGCGTCTCCCGCGCGCCCTCTGCGCCCCGGTCCCAGAGGAAGTGAAAGGCGTACGCGCCGGGTCCGAGAGCGCCGGTATCGATGCGGTCCCGAACGAAAAAGCAGCGGCCCGCGCGCTGGGCCTCAGCGTCCTCGAGCCGGACGATCGGCCGTCCGTCCTTCGAAATGTAGCGCAGGAGCTTCCCGGCAGGAGGGACCGGCTGCTTTGGGCAGACCCACGTCCAGGCCTCGAGCGTCTCTCCCGCCGGGGCAGGCTCGCCTCCCGCGGGGACGGGGCCGCTCTCCGCACGCGTTGCTCGCGCGGCTGTCGAGCCGCCCACCGCGAAGGCTGGAAGATCGGAGACCACGCGCCGGCCGCCGGAGAGCATGAAAACAGGACCGGCGACAGCTTCGCCCGCGGGATCGGGCAGGCGCATCGCCGCCTCGGCGCCTCCGAAGAGGTTGGCAGTCCGGTCACGGACGAAGGCGGCAAGGCGGTACACCCCCGGGCGCATGCGCTGGAAGGTGCGCTCGTGCACCACAGGGATCGGAGCGCCAGTGCCTCCGGCCCCTCGGTGCAGGTCGGAGACGCCCAGCATCTGCCAGTCCTGCTTGACGCCATCGCGGACCAGGATCGCGCCCACCTCCCATTTCGTCTCCGTCCCTCCGGGGGCTTTGAGCGCCTGCAGCGAACGGGTGTCGATCGCGACCTGGACGGCGAGGTCCCACCCGTCCGCGTCCGCACGCACCGGGACGATCGCCGCCGACACCGGCAGGTCCATCGCCTCGTTCGGGTGCGCGAGGACGGACACGGCGTTGCGCAGCCAGCGGTCTGCTCCCGTGATGTTCTGCACGCGGTACGTGCTCTCGATCGGCCGGCCGCGGACCTCGACCTTCGCGAGATAGACGCCGCCCCGCCCCTCCGGGGGCGGAACGATGCCAATCCGGTAGATGCATGTGGGAGGTCGGCCTGCTTTCTCCACGAGGGAGGAAAGATCTGACGGCCCCTTGTTGTAGCCGCCACCCGTGAATTCCGCAAGGTTCGCCCCGAAGTTCACCGAGGTCCCCGCGATCATGGCGGAAATGGCCAAACGTGACCGATTCCCCCGAACATGGGTCGGCGAGGCCGTGTATATCGCATTCTCCGATCCCGTGTAAGCGGTGTAGACAGCGGTGCGGGCGGTCGTCGCCTCGGCGCCGACCGCCTCGAGCAGCCGGAAGTTGTCGCCGACGTCGAAGTCGGTCTGGCCGTAGAGAACGGCCGGATAGATAATGCCGTTCTCGTTGAACAGCAGGAGAGCCTTGCGCCCCTTGATCCGCTCGAGCCCAGCGATGAAGGTCTTCAGCGCCTTCAGCGAGTTGCGCGTGTGGGCGTACTCGTCCATGGCCATCATTCGGCACGGATCGCAACACGCCGGAGGCCTGGTGCTAGTCCCGGGAGTGCATGGCCCGCAAGCGATGCACTCCGTCACGCGACTCTCGATGAAGGGTCCCCGTCGCGCATCGACTCGCTGATCCACCGTTTCGCCTCGCGGATGGCGTGGGCGCGTCCGTCGGATCGCAGCAGGCCGAAGTCAAAGTAGAGAACGAGCTTGACCGCGGCAGGCGTTCCCGCCGCTTCGCTCTCCTTCGATGCTACACTCGTATTCGGTGCGACACTCGTAGTCGAGTCCTTGCGCCCGGGGGGCGGCGCGGCTTCCCCGGGGCCCGCGGACTCACAGAAGTCGTCGACACTGTAGATCTCCGCCGTCTTCCCGTTGAGCGTGACGCGGAAGTCTTCCTTCTTCAGCCCGCGGATCGGTCCGCCGCGCTCATCAGCGACCTCGACGTCGAGCAGGATCAGCGAGACTCTCACCGTCTCGACGAGACCCGAGTCGGCGTCCATCGCGCCCTTCGCGCCCTTCGCGCCTTTCGCGCTCTTCCCGGGCTCCGGTGCGGCCCGCCCGTCTGGCGGAGCGCCCGCGGCGAGCACGCCCGCGATCGTCAGCAGGCCGGCGGCAATCCTCGCCCGGTTCTGCCTCGCGTGTCGCATCCGACCAATCATCCGCGTCATCTTCCGCGTTATCTCGTCGGCGTTCCCTGTCCGAGGGGAGATTCTATACGGCTCGAGCCAGCGCCGTTGGAATTTCCCCGGAGCGGCGGTGCCTTGGGCGTCCGAGCCAGGCTATCGGGCGTTTCATCCCTCGAGCGCGGGCGCCGCCGGCCGAGGAACTTTGAGCAGCATGACATACAATCTCTCTCCGCAAGGCGGAGGCGGCGGCGACGGAGATGGAGCAATCCACGGGAAAGCCCACGGACAGTCGATCGAGTCTCCGGGAGACCCTGATCGAGGACATCCGCCAGGTCAGACATTGGTGGAGGGAGAGGAAGAGCGAGCATACGAAACGCAGATTCCGGCAGGATGCTCGAGATCTTTACCGCTTCTATCTGGACGAGGAGAGCCGCGCGGAACTCGCTTCCATGGGGCGGTTCAAGCGGGCGGTCCTCGTCACCTTCTGGCTGCTGAAGAGCCTCCTGATGAAGCTGTCACCGGGCAGGCGTCTGGCGGTGTTCGTTTCCTTGCTGACCTTCTTCTTGGGATCAGGGCATTTTCAGTGGAGCGGGGGGAAGATCGACGTCAACCTGGTCCCCTGGGGCTTCATCCTGCTGCTCCTCGTTCTCATGCTCGAGCTGAAGGACAAGCTTCTCGCCAAGGACGAGATCGCGATCGCCCGCGAGGTGCAACTCGCCTTGCTTCCACGCCGTCACCCGCAGCTTCCAGGCTGGTCGGTTTGGAGCTTCACGCAGCCGGCCAACGACGTCGGCGGCGACCTGGTGGACTACATTGATCTGGGCGGGCGAGGACTGGGCGTTGCGCTGGGGGATGTGGCAGGCAAGGGTCTGGGCGCCGCGCTGTTGATGGCCAAGTTGCAGGCGACACTGCGCGCGATCGCTCCCGGCTGCCCTTCGATGGGCGATCTCGGGAGCCGACTCAACACGATCCTCGAGCGCGACGGCCTGAGCAATCGCTTCGCGACTCTTTTCTATTGCGAGTTCGCGGCGGGGTCGGGGCGGATCCGGTTCCTCAACGCCGGGCACAACCCTCCGCTCGTCCGCGGGGGCGCAGGCATCCGGAGCCTGAAGGCCTCCAGCATCCCGATCGGGGTGATCGCCGGCTCCCGCTACACCGAGGAATTCATGGATCTGGAGCCTGGCGATACACTGCTGATCTACTCCGACGGATTGACCGAGGCGCGAAACCGCGCGGAGGAGGAGTTCGGCGAGCAGCGCCTGAGGTCCGTCCTGGCGGCCTCGAGCGGCCTGCCTCCGGCCGAGGCGGGCCGGCGAGTGCTCGGCGAGGTGGAGGCCTTCATGCAAGACGGCCGACCCCACGACGATCTCTCGCTGATCGTGCTCGAGCGAACGGCTTGAGGTTGAAGGCGGTATTGTTCTCGCCGCCGTTCTTCACTCAGTGCTAGACTCCAGCGCACACGGTCGAGGTTCACCCCGCCGCCGGTGAGGCCAGCGGCAGGCACGCAAGGCGTTCATCACCCGAGCCGCGTGCCCCGCGAATCGACCGTCCACCTCCTAGTGGCGGCAGACGGGAGATCAAGAAGATGCCGAAATACGTCAGCTTTTTCAGTTATTCGCCGGAGGCGACCCGGGGAATGGTCGAGAACCCACAGGACCGGGCCGCCGCGGCGGCGAGGGTCATCGAGAGCCAAGGGGGGCGCCTGGAAAGCTTCTACTGGATGTTCGGGCCCCACGACGGGCTGCTGATCGCCGACTACCCTGACGCCGCCAGCGCTGCCGCTGTCTCGGCGGCGATCCTGGGCTCCGGGAGCCTGAGGGGCTTCACCAGCTACCAGCTCATCGGCAAGGAAGACGTGACTGCCATCCTGAAGAAGGCCAAGACGGCAGCAGGCGCCTACCGGAAGCCCGGAGCCTGACTCCCGGGAGACCTCGGTCCACGCGCCGGCAGGCAATCGGCGGCCGCGGTGCTGCCCTACCCGACCGGCCCGCGGTGCAGGCGGACGCTTCGAGCAGGGCAGGCCACGAGGAGGAGGGGCTGGCTACGTTTGAACACCCTGCGGCCAGGCGGTGAACTGCCCGCTCTCGAAGACGATGTCGCAGTTGAAGCTGCTCGTCTGCCCGGAGTTGCCGTTCTTCACCCCGTCCTTCGCAAGCGACCGGACGGTGTAGGCCGCTCCGGTCGAATCGGAGCCGTACAGGATTACCTGGCTCCAGCCGTCGTTCTGTGGCGTCACCTTGATGTAGTTCGGCTCCAGCGCGCCCGAGATGCCGGAAACCGCTCCCTGCGTCGTCTGGATCGGGTAGAAGTTGTTGTCGATCGAGTACTCTTCAATGGCCGTCCCGATGCTTCTCATGTCCGCCATGGTCCTCTTCTGCTTGCCGCGGTCGATGGCGTTGAGCAGGTTCGGGATGGCGATGGCCGCGATGATCCCGATGATCGCCACGACGATCAGCAGTTCGATCAGAGTGAACCCATTTCCTTCCCTCTTCATGAAGAGAGCCTCCTTGCTATAAATAGGGGAAGTCCGCCGTAGGCGATAGCGTCGTGAATCTGTTCACCGCATCCTCCGACGAGCACGAAGAAGTGCCCACCAGTCAGGGGGTTGCGAGACTGTGTACGAGGACGACCGGCAAGTGACCGGTTATGCGACACAAGACGGCTGATACGAGAGAACCGATCGTTGCATCGCGCGGGCTCCTCGTGCCTATGGGGCCGCCGCCGCTCCTCTCGCGACGCCTGCCAGGCGTGGGTGCTCCTCGACAAGCCGTGGAGCGAGGCGGGTAGCGATCAGGTACTGCTCGATTGCCTCCTCCTTCTTGCCGAGCGATTCGAGGGCGACGCCAAGGTTGTAATGGCCGTCGGCATAGCGGGGATCGAGCTGCAGCGCGCGCCGGTACGCGTCGATCGCCTCGCTGATCTTCCCCTGAGCGAAGAACACGTTGCCGAGATTACTGTGGGCCAGAACGTAGCCGGGTTCGGCGGCGATGGCGAGGCGGTAGTGGGCGACGGCCTCATCGAGACCGTCGGGGCGCATCCGAAGCGCATTCGCCAGGTTGTAATGGAGGTGCGCGAGGGTCTGGGAGTGGACGCCCCTCTCGGCGGAACCGAGCTCGAGCGCGCGGCGGAAGTGGACGATGGCCTCCTCGACGTTCCCCTCGGAGCGCAACAGCGTCGCCAGGTTCGTGTGCGCCATGAAGCTGTCGGGGTTCTTCCGGATCGTGTCGCGCCAAAGCGTCTCCCGGTCCTTATAGATGAGGCCTTGACGCCAGGTGAGGCCTGCCAGCACCGCCAGCAGGACGAAGAGGCCGGCCGCTGCAGCCGTTCGGCGGCGCCAGCCGGACCGTCTGGCGAAGGAGGCGCCCGCTCCCGCAAGCAGCCCAACGGGTCCGATGCAAGCGACGTACTGGTAGTGGTCGGCGACGAAGGTGTAAAGAAAAGTGAGAAGCATGATGAAGCCGAGAGTGGGCGCGAGCGTCGCGACGAAGAAGACGATCGCGGCAACCGGTGCGCGACCGATTCGCTCGCGCCCGAGCCACATCCCCGCCGCCGCGGCGAGGCAGGCCGCCAGCCATGCGTACTGGAAGGGGTCGGCAGGATCGATCTTCCATTTCGGGTAGCTGAAGGAGAGCGTGGCCGGCCAGAGGAGCTTGCCGAGGTAGAACCAGACCGCGTGGCTGGCGACGAGCGCGCGCTCGATGGGATTCATCGCGAGCATTGCGGGCGTGGTCCCCTGATGGTGGCGTTCCCACCACATCGTCAGCAGACCCATCGCGGCGCCGAGGACCACGTACGGCGCCA
>QHYA01000143.1 GCA_003223995.1 Acidobacteriota bacterium
TGCAGAACTCCCTGCTGGTCCTCATCCTCCTGCTGGCCATCGTCTTCGTGGGCTGGCAGTGGATCTCCCTGGAGAAGGAAAGGACCGACTTGGTGAAGCTGAACACCAAGGATGACGCGGAGCTGGCCCGGCTGGCGGAGGTCCGGAAGAAAGGGGAGGAGTACAAGCGCCAGCGGGACCTGCTGGAGCGGAAGGTCAACCTGATCACACAGCTCAAGAAGAACCAGGCCGTCCCCGTGCACATCCTTGATCAGATCAGCCGGAACCTCCCTGACTTCCTCTGGCTGGATTCGATGAGCGAGAACGGCAACATTCTCTCCATCCGCGGAAAGGCGACGAACTACAATGCCGTGGCTAACTTCTACAACAACCTCGCCGCCTCTCAGTGGTTCAAGAACGTCACCCAGGGGTCCATCTCGGAAGCCGCCGAAGGGGTGACGTTCTCCTTGACCTGCGAGTTCGTTCCGGCGAAGGAAGAGACGCCGGAGACCCAGGGATAGCCCCCGGGTCAGGACGGTTTTCAGGGGAACGAGCATGCTGAAGAACCTACCCTACTGGGGACAAGTGCTGATGGTGGCCGTCTTCGCCGTCGCCCTGGTGTACGTCGCCTACACCTGGTACCCCGGTCTGTCCGAGATCCGCGCGGAGATCAAGACCCTGACGAACGACCACGAGGCGAAGCAGGACAAGATCCGGGAAGGGCAGGCGATCGAGGCGCAGCTTCCCGAGTTCGAACGGGAGATCGCCTCTCTCAAGCAGAAGCTCGAGGACCTCAAGCAGATCCTCCCGACGGAGCCGGAAACAGGGGACCTGCTGAAGTGGATCAAGAACCTCACCGACCAGTCGAACCTGAACCTGAAGTTCTTCTCTCCCGAAGCTCTCAGGGAGGTCGAGTTCTACAAGGAGTTTCCGATCCGGATGAGCGTCACCGGCGGCTACCACGACCTGGGGCTTTTCTTCGACCGCATCAGCAAGTACTCCCGGATCATCAACGTCACGGGCGCGAGCATCGACGGCATTCCCGCGCAGGGCGATGTCAGCATCAAGGCCGATTTCACGGCAACCACCTTCATCTACAACGAGCAGGCGGAAAAGAAGGTGGAGGCGCCGAAGGTCGCAAAGAGGGCGAGGTAAATGAAAGGCACTTTTCTGTGCGCCGCGGTCCTGGCGGCTCTGACGGCTGCTGGCTCGAGCCAGGCGGCGCCCAATCCTCCGACGAAGCCGGCGGCGAAGTCGGCCACGCAAACGAAGGAGGAGGCGAGAGCCGCCGAAGCAAGAACGGCGAAGACCTCGGAGTCCAAGGACGCCGCGGCCAGCGGGGCCAAGGCCTCCTCCACAGCCGTGCCGGCCGCGCCCGTCGTCTCTCCCGAAGCCTCGCAGACGATCGAGAAGATCATGAAGGACCGGGAAGCACTGATCACAGGAAAGCACTTCACCTATGACCCCGGCGGCCGGCGTGACCCATTCCGGTCGCTGGTGGAACAGGTTCGGAAAGAAAGAGGGCAGCGGCCGAGGGGGATCAGGGGGATGACGATCGGGGAGATCGACCTGGTAGGGGTGATCAAGAAGCCGGGGGGCAACATCGCCTTCTTCAACGGTTCCGACAACAGAGGGTATTTTCTCAAGATCGGCGACGAGCTTTTCGACGGCCGGCTCATCGCCATCGACCCGAAGCAGGGGACGGTGACGTTCCGCCAGCAGGTGGACGATCCCCGTCAGATCAAGCCGTATCGCGACATCATCAAGCGACTGGTTCCCCTGGAGCAGGAGGACGCTCATGAGAGTGGTGGCTAGACCCGTCCGGTTCGGTTTCCTGGCGCTGCTGCTGTCGGCCGGCCTCGCTCCGGCGGCCAGCGGGGCCCCGGAAGCCTTCTCGCCTGCCTCGCCGCGGGAAAACGAGGGGGAAGGAGTCCCCGCATCGGCCGTGAGCTTGCCGGTCCGCTCCCTCCGAGGAATCGATGTTTCGACCGCTCCCTCCGGTGGGGATCGCGTCGTCCTCAGGCTCGACGGTGAGCCGCGCTACCGGCTCTTCGATGTCGAGGACCCCTTTCGGGTCGTGATCGACCCATGAACGGCCGGCACGCGGTCAAGGCACGGGTCGAAGGAAACAGTCTCGTCATCGATGTCGCCGGATCCGAGGGGTCCGGGAGCCGCTCGGATGAGACGGCCGAGTCGCTTGGGCGTGGTTCCGAAGTGGCCGACTCCGCGACCGCGCCCGAGCCGGCGAGGACGGCGGAGGCTGTCGAGGCCGCGCCTCGCACCCCGCAAGCCGGGTTCGTCGATCCGTCAAGATCCCGGCTTTCCGCGGCCGGGCCGCCAACCCAGACGTCCGAGCCGCGGGCTGCCGTTGAGCCTCCCGCTCACGCTGATCCGCCCGAGCCCTCCGTCGGTGCCGAGCCTCCTCGCACCGCAGACACACACGATTCTCCCAAGCTGGTCGTCGGCAGCCTGCCGGGGGCCCCTCCCGGGACCGTCCGGCAGATCGATGCCGAGCAGCCGCGGGGTGAGCGGGCTCCGGACGGCCGGACCTCCTCGCCCCTTCCAGCAAGACCTGGCGGGCCGGAGACGATGCGCTCCGATCCAGCAGGCACGGCTGGTTCAGCCGCGAGCCGACCGGCGGTCGCGCCGGTTTCTACCGGTTCCTACCAACCGTCGTTCCCTCAGGCGCCCGCGGTGGCGAATGCACCGGACGCGGCCGGAGCGGCAGCCGACACCCCTGCCGTCTCCGGGACGGGAGCGGATGTGCCTAAGAAGGGTGCAGAGGCGGCGGAGGCGCCCGCCATGACCGGAGCGGCGCCCGAGACGATCGCTATGCCGCCGGCCGGCTCGTCCATCTTCGAGAAGAAGACGATTGCAGGCGAAGAGCAGAGGTTCACGGGGAAGAAGATCTCCCTCAACCTCGTCGATGCGGACATCCGGCAGGTCTTCCGGCTCTTCCACGAGATCTCGGGGCTGAACTTCGTCCTGGACCCCGGCGTCTCGGGACGGGTGACCATCGTGGTGGACGATGTTCCCTGGGACCAGGCCCTGGACCTGATCCTGAAGAACAACGGGCTCGACAAGGTCCTCGACAACAACGTCATCCGGATCGCGACCACCCAGAAGCTCGCGCAGGAGGCCGGCGCCCGAAAGGCCTTGAAGGAGGCCAAGGAGCTCGAGACCGACACCGTCACCATCACCCGGACCCTCTCCTACGCCAAGGCCAGGGACGTGGACCAGGTCATCAAGACCGGAGTCCTGCTCTCCCCGCGAGGGAAGTCCTTCTTCGATGAGCGCACGAACACCATCATCATCACGGACGTGCCGACGAAGATCGAGCCTCTGGACAGGCTGCTGACGAGCCTCGACCGGAAGACGACCCAGGTGATGATCGAGGCGCGCATCGTGGAGACCACGCGCGAGTTCGTCCAGGACCTCGGGATCAATTGGGGACTCCACGGCAAGCGGACCGACGCCACGACCAACCCCTTCGGCTGGGAGTTCCCCCACAACGCGACGGTTGACTGGGACCTCAACCTCGCCCGGAACCCGGGCATCAGCGACCTCGCCTTCTCCTTCAGCAACATCAGCAATTCCTTCGCCCTGGACCTTGCCCTCGACGCACTGGAGACCGACGGGCGGGCGAGGATCCTCTCGGCTCCCAAGATCGCCACTCGGAACAACGAGGAGGCTGAGATCGAGCAGGGGGTGAGGATCCCGATCGTCAACACGACTGCGACGGAGATCAACGTCGAGTTCGTCTCGGCGTCCTTGAAGCTCAAGGTGACGCCCCAGATCACGGCGGAAGGAACGGTGATGCTCAACCTCGAGGTCTCCAACGACACGCCGGAGCTGTCGATCAGGACCAACACCGGCACCCCGGGGATCCGCACGCAGCGGGCGAAGACCAAGGTGCTGGTCACCGACGGAGGGACGACCGTCATCGGGGGCATCTTCGTCGTCAACGAGGGACACAGCGAGTTCGGCGTGCCGTTCCTCCGGAAGATTCCCTTCTTTGGCTGGCTCTTCAAGTCGCGCAACATCACCAACGAGAACCGCGAGCTTCTCGTTTTCGTGACGCCGAAGATCATCAAGGGCTGACGGCCTGCCCGGGGAGGGGCTCAGTGGGTCAACCGGCCTTCGATTCGGGCGAGGGAGAGGGGGTTTTCGCAGAGACCCTTCGCGACGTCTTGAGGAGGACGGAAGGGGCCCTCGCGGCCGCCCTCGTGGCCAACGACGGAGTGCCCGTCTGTCTGTCCGGAAAGGCGCCGGGGGGCGGGCTCGGCATCCTCACTGCCCACCTCACGGACCTGCTGAAGCGGTCGGCGGCCGCGGCCGAGGAATGCGGCGTTGGCCCGACCTCGGAGCTGATCCAGAAGACATCCTCGAACTCGTTGCTGATCCTCGGTGTGACCGGGCAGTACTCCCTCCTGCTGGTCCTGGACCGCGACGGAAGCATCGGGCGCGGTCGCTGGGAGCTCCGCAAAGCGGCGGAACTGCTCCGCCCGGAGCTCGTCTAGCCTTCTCTACCGCCCCTCCGAGGGGTGTGCTAGCATGCGTTCATCGCCGGGCGCCCTCTGCCGAATGGGCCAATAGCCTCGGGACCCCGCCAGGGACCACGGAGAACAATGATCGCGGAGAAGCAGAGTTGGACTCGAACGAACTCAAGGAGTTGATGCAGTTCATCTCGAGCAGCAACTTCGTCGAGTTCGAGATGGAGCAGGAGGGGTTCAAGCTCCGGCTGATCAAGGCGGGCTCGCGGCCGGAACCGCACCTTGACGGCAGGCCCGGGCAGTCAGGCTCGGGGCAGCCGGGCACGATCGAGCCGGCGCAGGTGGTGATACCGGCCGAGGCTCCCACCGTGCAGCCCGTGGTGACCGAGAAGCTCCACGAAATCCGCTCGCCGATCGTCGGGACCTTCTTCCGCTCGCCCAGCCCGGACGCCCCTGCCTACGTGGAGGTGGGGGATCGGGTGAAGAAGGGTCAGATCCTGTGCATCGTCGAGGCGATGAAGCTGATGAACGAGATCGAATCGGATGTCGCGGGGGAGATCGTCCAGGCGTTTCCCAGCAACGGACAGCCGGTCGAGTACGGCGAGGTGCTGTTCCGCATCCGCCCGCTGGGATCAGGATGACATGAGATGTTCCGCAAGATCCTTATCGCGAACCGGGGAGAGATCGCCCTGCGGATCATCTGGGCCTGCAAGGAACTGGGGATTCGAACGGTGGCGGTCCATTCGGACGTGGACAAGGACTCCTTGCACGTCAAGTTCGCCGACGAGGATGTCTGCATCGGCCCGGCGCGTAACGCCGATTCCTACCTGAACATGTCGGCCGTCATCTCGGCGGCCGAGATCACCGACGCCGACGCCATCCACCCGGGCTATGGCTTCCTGGCGGAGTCGGCGCACTTCGCCGAGATCTGCCAGGAGTGCCACATCACCTTCATCGGCCCCCCTCCCGAGGTCATCCGTTTGATGGGAGACAAGGTGATGGCCCGCAGGGTCTTCGCCCGGGCGGGCGTGCCGGTGCTCCCGGGCAGCGAGGGACTGGTCGCCGGCGTCGAGGAAGCGGCGCGGATCGCGGCGGACCTCGGCTACCCGATCATCATCAAGGCCTCCGCCGGGGGGGGAGGCAGGGGGATGCGCATGGTCGGAAACGAGGAGGACCTCAAGGTTGCTCTCGACATGGCGATGGCGGAGGCCAAGGCGGCCTTCGGCGTTCCGGACGTCTACATCGAGAAGTATCTGGAGCACCCCCGGCACATCGAGTTCCAGGTCCTCGGCGACCGCTTCGGCAATCTCATCCATCTGTGCGAGAGGGAATGCTCGATCCAGAGACGCCACCAGAAGCTCGTGGAGGAGGCCCCCTCGCCCGCCCTTTCCCCCGCCCTGCGCGAGAAGATGGCCGAGGCCGCGCTGGCGGGCGCAAGGGAGGCCGGATACGTCAATGCGGGGACGGTCGAGTTCCTTCTCGATGGGCAGCGGCGCTTCTACTTCATGGAGATGAACACGAGGATCCAGGTCGAGCACCCCGTCACCGAGAACATCACCGGCATCGACCTCGTCAAGGAGCAGATCCGCATCGCGGCCGGGGAGCCGCTGCCTTACCGGCAGGAGGACATCCGCATCGAAGGGCACTCGATCGAGTGCCGGATCAACGCGGAGGATCCCCTGCGGTTCACCCCCAGCCCGGGGAGAATCCGAATCTTTCATGTGCCCGGCGGGCCGGGGGTGCGGGTGGACACGGCAGCCCATCAGGACTGCTACATCTCTCCCCACTACGACTCGATGATCGCCAAGCTGATCGTCATGGGAAACAGTCGTACGGAGGCGATCTCCCGGATGAAGCGCGCGCTCGACTCCTTTGTCATCGAGGGGATCCGGACCAACATTCCGCTGCAGCGGAGGATCATCTCGGATCCGGACTTCGAGCGTGGAGAGCTGTCCACGCACTTCATGGACCGGTACCAGCAGCCGCTGGAGACCCCCCTCGCCGTCTCGGAGACCTCCTGAGCCGGCCGCGTGCGCCGGAGATGCAATCCCGTCCCATGGCCCTTCCGGCCCCCCTGCCCCCACTCTACGCGATCACGGACCTCGGCGCCGCGCACGGGCAATCCCATGCGGAGCTGGTGGCCCGGCTGGCCGCCGCCGGCGCCCGCCTCATCCAGGTGCGCGAGAAGTCCCTGCCCGACGGATCGCTCCTCCCGGACGTCATTGCCTCCGTGAAGACGGCGCGCTCCGCGGGAGCCCTTCTCATCGTGAATGATCGCGTCGACCTGGCCCTGATCGCCGGGGCCCACGGGGTGCACCTGGGAGAACAGGACCTGCCGGCGGAAGTCGCCCGGGGGCTGCTCGGCGAGAATGCGATCATCGGCGTGTCGACTCACTCGCCGGCCGGCGCTCTGGCGGCCGCCGGCGCGCCGGTCGATTACATCGCGCTCGGGCCGATCTACGCTACGCTTACCAAGGCCTCCGAGCGGCCTCCTCTGGGACCGGAGGCACTGGCCTGGGTCCGCTCGCGGACGTCGATTCCCCTGGTCGCCATCGGCGGAATCACGCTGGAGAAGGTGGCAGAGGTCCGGAAGGCCGGTGCCGATTCGATCGCCCTGATCTCCGACCTCTACAGCGGCGGCGATTTCGAAGGGCGCCTGGGACAGTATCTACAAGCCTTGTCGAAAGCGTAACCCAGGCGCTCTCACCAGAGTTGCTGGACCCCTTGCTCGCAAGTGCAGGTTTGTAACTAACCCTTGCGTTTTCAAGGAATTAACCAAGGATGACCATTTCCTTGACAATGAATGTCACGGTCACTAGTATTTGCCTCGCCTAGACGGAATCCACTTTGAACACCATATTGAACACGCCCGAAGCAGTTCCCCGATGACGAGCGGCTATGAGTGGGGGGGACGGCCGGAGGCTCCGGCCGTGCCGGCGCGGCACGAGAGGGACTACGACAGATGGCTGTGAAGATCGGCGAGATGCTGCTCAAGGCGGGCCTGGTCAGTCAGGAGCAGCTCTCTTCGGCCCTCGAACATCAGAAGAAAAACGGCGGCAAGCTCGGCTTCAATCTCGTCAAGCTCGGATTCGTCAACGAGGACGACATCACTCAGCTCCTCTCCGAGCAGTACGGCGTGCCCTCGATCAACCTCCGCCACTTCGAAATCGACGAGCAGGTGACCAAGCTGGTGCCGGCGGAGGTCGCTCAGAAGTACCTCATCATGCCGGTCAACAGGACCGGCGCGACGCTGACCATCGCCATGGTGGACCCGACGAACGTCTTCGCCATGGACGACATCAAGTTCATGACCGGCTACAACGTCGAGCCCGTGGTGGCCTCCGAGATCGCCATCCGGGAGGCGATCGACCACTACTACGGCTCGACCCATGCCCTCGAGCTGAAGAAGGTCATGGACGAGATGGCCGAGACGGAGTCAACGGAGGACTTGGAGGTCCTCGAAGAGGAGGAGGAGATCGACCTGCAGCGGCTGGAGGCCTCGAGCGAGGACGCTCCTGTCGTCAGGCTGGTCAACATCATCCTCACCGACTCGATCAAGAAAGGCGCCTCCGACATCCATCTCGAGCCCTACGAGAAGGACTTCCGGGTCCGTTTCCGCATCGACGGGGTCCTCTACGAGATCATGCATCCGCCGATGAAGCTCAAGGACGCCATCATCAGCCGCCTGAAGATCATGGCGAAGCTGGACATCTCGGAGAAGAGGCTCCCGCAGGACGGCCGGATCAAGATCAAGGTCAACCTCTCCGGCAAGCCGAGGGAGGTGGACTATCGGGTCTCGGTCCTTCCGACGCTGTTCGGCGAGAAGATCGTGCTGCGCCTGCTCGACAAGAACCAGCTCATGCTCGATATGACCCGGCTCGGCTTCGAGCAGGAGTCGCTCATGAAGTTCGAGAAGGCGATCCTCAAGCCCTACGGCATGGTGCTGGTGACCGGCCCCACCGGCTCCGGGAAGACCAACACCCTCTACTCCTCCATCAACCGCATCAACACCCCCGAGACCAACATCATCACGGCGGAAGACCCGGTGGAGTTCAACCTTCAGGGGATCAACCAGGTCCAGATCAAGGAGCAGATCGGTCTGAATTTCGCGGCGGCGCTTCGCTCCTTCCTCCGGCAGGACCCGAACATCATCCTCGTCGGAGAGGTGCGCGACTTCGAGACGGCGGAGATCGCGGTGAAGGCGGCCCTGACGGGCCACCTGGTTCTCTCCACCCTTCACACCAACGACGCCCCGAGCACGATCAACCGGCTCATGAACATGGGCATCGAGCCGTTCCTCGTGTCCACGTCGGTCAACCTCATCTGCGCCCAGAGGCTGGTGCGCCGCATCTGCAGGGAATGCCGGGAGGAGATCCACATGCCTGCCCAGGCGCTCGTCGACATCGGCTTCTTGGCCGAGGAAGCGCCGCGGCTCAAGCTCTTCAAGGGACGCGGCTGCGGCAACTGTAACAACACGGGCTATCGCGGGCGCATCGGACTCTACGAGGTCATGGATATCTCCGACGACATCCGGGAACTGATCCTCTCGGGCGCCTCCTCGATCGAGCTGAGAAGACGTGCCGTGGAGGAAGGGATGGTCACTCTGCGCGGCAGCGGCCTCCAGAAGCTGCGCGAGGGAGTGTCGACGGTGGAGGAGGTCGTTCGGGAGACGGTGTTCTAGCGGACCTCCAGCGCGGAGGAGGAGAGGGAGGGAAGGAGAGATCATGGGTGTGACGCTGCACCAACTGCTGAAGACCCTCGTGGATCAGGGGGGGACCGATCTCCACGTCACGACGAACTCTCCTCCGCAGATCCGCATCGACGGCGTCCTGGTCCCCCTGCAACTGCCGCCCATGACGGCGGCGGAGACCAAGCAGCTCGTCTATTCCGTCCTGACGGACAGCCAGAAGCACCGCTTCGAGGAGACCCTGGAGCTGGATTGACAGGCCGCGGGGGCTGGTGCTGGTCACCGGGCCGACAGGCTCGGGGAAATCGACGACCCTGGCGGCGATGATCGACAAGATCAACAGCGAGCGGCAGGAGCACATCGTCACGATCGAGGATCCGATCGAGTACCTGCATTCCCACAAGCGCTGCGTCGTGAACCAGCGAGAGCTGCACGCCGACACCCAGTCCTTCGCCAACGCCCTGCGCTCGGCCCTCCGCCAGGACCCGGACGTCGTGCTCGTCGGTGAGATGCGGGACCTCGAGACCGTCGAGTCGGCGTTGCGCATCGCGGAGACCGGCCACCTGACCTTCGCGACCCTGCACACGAACTCCGCCGCCCAAACCATCAACCGCATCATCGATGTCTTCCCGGCCCACCAGCAGTCGCAGATCCGCGCCCAGCTCTCCTTCACGCTGGAGGGGATCCTCTGCCAGACGCTGCTCCCGCGGGCCAACGGCCAGGGGAGGGTGCTGGCGCTGGAGATCCTGGTCCCGAACTCGGCGATCCGGAACCTCATCCGGGAGGACAAGGTCCACCAGCTCTACTCGGTGATGCAGACGGGGCAGACGAAGTTCGGGATGCAGACCTTCAATCAGTCGCTGGCGACTCTCTACTTCAAGAAGCAATTGACCTTGCAAATGGCGCTTTCCGTCTCACACCACCCTGAAGAGCTGCAAGAGATGATCAACCGCGGAGCCGGGCTGATCTACGTGCCGCCACCGGCCGGAGCCTCTGCCAAGGCGGGCAGACGGTAGCCCGAGCCATTGCAATGATGCGGGCCTGACCCGCGGATCAGAGCGAACACTGGGAGCATAAAGATGCCGAACTACGCCTGGAAGGGGAAGAGTCGCGCCGGAAAGGTGCAGGAGGGGGTCATCGTCGCCGACAGCAAGGAGGCGGTGGTCACCATGCTGCGAAGGCAGCAGATCGTCGCCACCGCCGTCACCGAGAAGGGGAAGGAGTTCGCTCTGCCGAAGTTCGGCAGCGGTGTGGGGAAGAAGGAGCTGGCGATCTTCACTCGCCAGTTCTCGGTCATGATCGATGCCGGGCTGCCGCTCGTTCAGTGTCTGGAGATCCTTGGCGGCCAGCAGAACAACCGGACCTTCCAGAAGGTGCTCTTCCAGGTGCGGCAGGACATCGA
>QHYA01000144.1 GCA_003223995.1 Acidobacteriota bacterium
TCCGCCGGAGCCCCCGCACCTCGATCTTCTCGATTTTCGTCCCGGCCGCGAGGGCCCACGCGCAGGTCGCAGCGATCAGGACCACGAGAAGGGCACACAGCGGACGCATGGCGCCGCAACCGCCGGGCCACGGCATCGAGCCGGGTCCTTGTCGCTTGAGAGTCCGGAGGGGAAGCCCCGGTCCCTGCCCCTGGGGGCTGCCAGCCAGAAGCACGCACTTCAGCCCCTGCCGCTGGGGGCCGCCGGGGTGAGCCATCGGACCGATTCTAAGTCGGAACCCGGCGCCGATGCGAACGGAGAGCGGAGTTCAGCCCGCAGTTCGGACTTTCTGGAGGAGCGGTTGCTCTCCCGGCGGAAAAGATGAACGGCTTCGAGCCGGCGCCTACCCTCAGCGAGTCAGCTCGAAAGCGCTCCGGAAGCCGAGCTTGCCATTGTCGAGGTACACCTCGATCTCGCCCCGCTCGGCGAACTTGCCCTGGATCAGGTTCTCGGATAGGGCGTCCTCGATGTGCCGCTGGATGGCGCGCCGCAAGGGACGCGCGCCGTAGGAACGGTCCTGACAGGTCGTCTCGACGAGCCACTTGTAGACCTCCGGTGTCGGGACGAGCCGGAAGTTCTTTTCGACCAGGGTCCTGTTGAGCTGTTCGATCATCAGATGGGAGACCTTGAGGAGGTCCTCCTCCGTCAAGCCGTCGAAGACGATGATCTCGTCGATGCGGTTGATGAATTCCGGCGAGAGGGTTCGCTTGACCTCGGCCATCACCATCTCCCGGCGGCTCTTGTAAACGGCCTTCCGGCTCCCCTGGTCGAAGCCGACCTTGCCGCCTCGCGAGAGGCTCGTCGAGCCGATGTTCGATGTCATGATGATGATGCAGTTCTTGAAGTCCACAACGTCCCCGTAGGCGTCGGTGATCATGCCGTCGTCGAGGACCTGCAGGAGGATGTTCAGCACGTCGGGATGCGCCTTCTCGATCTCGTCGAGAAGGATAACCGAGTAGGGCTTGCGCTTGACCCGCTCGGTGAGCTGCCCGCCCTCCTCGTGCCCGATGTAGCCCGGAGGCGATCCGATCATCTTCGCGATCGCGTGCTTCTCCATGTACTCCGACATGTCGAACCGCAGCAGCGCCCGCTCGTTGCCGAACAGGAACTCGGCCAGCGTCCGGGCCACCTCGGTCTTGCCCACACCCGTCGGACCGAGGAAGACAAACGAGCCGACTGGCCGCGCGGGGCTCTTCAGGCCCGCTCGGGAGCGGCGGATGGCGCGAGCCAGCGCAGAGATGGCCTCCTCCTGCCCGACGATGCGGCGGTGGAGGTACTCCTCCATGTTCAGGAGCTTGTCCAGCTCCTCCTGCTGCACCGAGGCGAGGGGGACACCGGTCCACTTGGAAATGACCTCCTCGACGTCGTTTCGCACGACCTCGAGGATCGTGTTCGACTCCTCCTCGTAGCGGGCCTTCAACTCCTCGGCCCGCCGGCGCAGCTCCACCTCCTCGTCGTGATATCCGACGGCCCGGTCGAAATCCTTCCTCGACAGCGCGCCCTTCATCCCTTCGACGGCTTTCTTGATCTCCCGCTCGACCTTCTTCATCTCCATGTAGGCCGTGCGCTTGCGCAGCTTGACCCACGCGCCGGCCTCGTCGATGACGTCGATCGCCTTGTCGGGCAGGAAGCGGTCGGTGATGTAGCGATTCGACTGATACACGGCCGCCCTCAGCGCGTCCTCCGCGTAGCGGACGCCGTGGAACCGCTCATAGCGCTCCTTGACCCCTTCGAGGATCTGGATCGTCTCCTCCTCGTTCGGGGGGACGATCTTGATCGCCTCGAAGCGGCGCACCAGCGCACGGTCCTTCTCGATGTACTTGTGGTAGTCGCGCGGGGTCGTCGCGCCGATGCACTGCACCTCGCCACGCGACAGGGTCGGCTTGAGGATGTTCGCCGCATCCAGCGAACCCTCGGCCGACCCGGCGCCGATGAGGGAATGGATCTCGTCGATGAAGATGATGACGTCGTCGCTGCCGGTCAGCTCGGAAATGATCCCCTTCAGGCGCTCCTCGAACTGGCCTCGGTACTTGGTCCCGGCGACGATCAGGGAGAGGTCCAGGGCGAGGATCCTCTTGCCCATCAGCGTCTGCGGCACCTGCCCCTCGACGATCCTGGTGGCAAGCCCCTCCACGATGGCCGTCTTTCCCACGCCGGGGTCTCCGAGTAGGACGGGATTGTTCTTGCGACGGCGCGAAAGGACCTGGACGACCCTCTCCAGCTCCGCCTCCCGGCCGATGAGCGGATCGAAGACGTTCCGCATGGCCATCTCGGTCAGGTCGCGGGAGAACTCGTTGAGGAACGGGGTCTCTTTCTTCTTCTTGGGCAGGGCCTTGCGCTTGGCGATGGAAAGGGCGTCCTCGCGGACGGCGTAGAGGCGCATCCCCCGCTCCGTCAGCAGCCTGCCGGCAGCGGAGTCCTCGACCCGCAGCAGACCCAGTAGCAGGTGCTCCGTTCCGATGTAGGGGTGCAGGAGCCGCTCCGCTTCCTCCTCGGCGTAGGCGAGAACCCTCTTGGTCTCCTCGCTGAAGGGGATCTCCACGGAGGTCGAGATCTTCTCGCGCGTCGGCCCCTTCGACTCCAGCTCGGCCTGAAGGAGGTCGATCGATATGTTCGAGCGCGAGAACAGCTCGCGCGTGATCTCCTCGCCTTCCTTCAGCAGGCCCAGCAGCAGGTGCTCGGTGCCGATGACCTTGCTCCCCTGCTGGCTCGCCTCGTAGCGGGCCAGGAAGAGGATCCTCTTGGCCTTTTCTGTGAATTTTTCGAACATCTCTGTCCAGCTCTCCGGCCGCCAACTGGCGGAACGCTCAGCCGCGCAACACGAGGAGCATCACCGCGATTCCCAACGCACCTCTTCCCAGCTCACGTGAGAAAGACGCCCGTCCTCCAGTTGCAAAATCCTAGCACAGCGTCTTGCGAGTCGCTCGTTGTGGGTCGCCAGGACCGCTGCGAACCGGTGCGTCCCCTGCAGCGACCTGAACATATTGAATACGGCCTCACCCGTCGCCGGGTCAAGGTTGCCCGTCGGCTCGTCCGCCAGTACCAGCAGGGGGCGGTTCGCGAGCGCCCTGGCGATCGCCACCCGCTGCTGCTCTCCGCCGGAAAGCTGCGAGGGGCGGTGGTCGAGACGTTCCCCGAGGCCCAGCTCCTCGAGCGCTTCGACCGCCCGCTTCCCGGCCTGCCGGCCATCCTCCCGACCGATGAGCATCGGCAGCATGACATTCTCCACCGCATCGAACTCCGGAAGCAGGTGATGGAACTGGAACACGAAGCCGACCTTCCTGTTGCGAAGGGCCGCGAGCTGCGCAGGCTGCCGGTTGTGCAGGTCCTCCCCTTCGAGCAGGACCGTCCCGCTGTCGGGACGGTCCAGACCCCCGAGAAGGTGCAGCAGCGTGCTCTTTCCCACGCCCGAGGCCCCTACGACCGCCACCATCTCTCCCGCCTCCACGCTCAGGTCCAGCCCCTTTAAGACCACCAGCCGCCGGCCGTCCCCTGAAATGTAGGACTTTGTGAGCGATTCCGCCCGGACGATTTCCGGGGAGCCAGAGGCCGAGGGGATGGTCTCGGTCAGGGGGTCCAAAACAGGCTCGCTCCTTGCACGGGTTCTCGCCATTGCGCGCCCGGTCCTCTCATTCGTAGTGCAGCGCCTGGACGGGATCGAGACGCGAGGCCTTCCAGGAAGGATAGAGCGTCGCCAGAAAGGAGATCGCCACGGCCAGCAGCGCGACCCCCAAGGCGTCCAGAGGGCGGGCGCGGAAGGGGACGTGAGAAAGGTAGTAGACATCCGGATCGAGAGCCGGCCATTTGAGAGTGTCCATCACCTTTGTCGCGACCAGGCCCAGGCTGACCCCCGAGACTGTCCCGACGAGCCCGATCACGAGCCCCTGGATGAGAAACAGGGCCATGATGCCGCGCGAAGTCGCTCCCATGGCGACGAGGGCCCCGATGTCACGGACTTTCTCCATGACCAGAAGGATCAGCGTGGAGACGATGTTCAGCGCGGCGACCATCACGATCAGGCTGATCGCGATGAACATCAGGACCTTTTCCAGCCTCAGGGCCGACAGAAGGCTGCGGTTCTGCCGCGGCATGTCATCGACATAGAAGTCCTGCCCCAGCCCCCGCCTGATCCCTTCCTCCGCCTCGGGGATCAGGGACGCATCGCGGAGGCGCACGGAGATCCAGGTCGCTCCGTCCACGTTGAACAGGCGCGAGGCGAGAGTGATGGGAAGATAGCAGCGCACGGAGTTGTATTCGAAAAACCCCGCATCGAAGATTCCCGCCACGCGAAACCAGAGAGTCCTCGGGAGAACTCCCCACGGGGTGAGCCGCGACGACATCAGCATCGCCTGGACCCTGTCGCCTGTGTCCACGCCGAGCGCTCGGGCCATGTCCACGCCCAGGACAACCGGCGGTTGCGACTCCCCCTCCTTCCAGCCCTGAAGCTGCTGGAAGGAGCCCGACACCATCGAGGAGGGGATCGATGTCACCTTCGCTTCGAGGGCCGGATCGACACCGTAGAACACGGCGTACTTCGCCGTCGCGGTCGGTCCTCCCGAGAGAAGGCCGAAACCCTCGGCGACAGGCGAGCTCCCCACGACTCCAGGCACCGAGCTGATGCGGGAGAGGACCGACCGGATTTCGCCGATCTCCCTCCCGCGCAACCGCTCGACCATGATGTGGGCGTTGCCGCCGAAGATATGTTCCTTGATGTCCTGCTCGAATCCGGTCATCAGGGCCAGGGAGATGACGAGCGCGGCTGTGCCGACTCCAACTCCGAGGATCGAGATGAAGGTGATCAGGGAGACGAAGGTCTGCTTGCGCTTGGCCCCCAGGTACCTCAGGGCGACGAAAAGCTCGTATCCGAAGCTTATTCGTGATCGTTCGCGCCCCCCCGCATCGCTCATACCGCTCGGAGCCCTCTCGTCTGCTGCCCTGGCGTCTATTCGAAGCGCCGCACCGCGGTCCAGGAGCCCGCGGCCGGCTGGCCGTTGGTGAGATCGTAGTTCTGCCAGGTCCCCCGAACCGCCCGGCCGCTCGAGTCCAGGTAGCCCTCCAGCTCCGAGAAGCGACCCAGCTTCGAGTCGATCCGCTGCAGGTAGATCTTCCCTCCCGTGAATGTCCCCTCGAGGTTTCCCTTGAGGATCCCCGCGGAAGGCTGCGCCCCCTCCGCCTCCCCTTCCGTCTCGCCCCCCTCGGGCCGTATCCTTCCGGCCCTCATCGTGTACTGCCCCGAGAGAATCGTTCCGGATTGCTTCAACGCGAAGAACCCGTGCTCGCCGGTGGGAGAGATGGTCACATCCCAGGCTCCGGTGAGCGGCTCCTCGGCAGAGCGGCGGCGATTCTTGAGGGTCGCGACCTTCTGGTCGAGCAGGAGGATCCTCTCGAGCCTTTCGCGGATCTGCTCGAGAGCTTCCTTGCAGCGGCCCAGGCCCCCCTCCCGGGCCTGCTCGGCCGCAGCGATGTCCTTGGACTTCGCCTCGAGGGCTTCCGTCGCCGTCTGGTCTTCTGATTTCGCGAGAGAGTCGATCTGAGAGTAGAGCACGGACAGCCGCGCGGTTGCCTCGTCACGGGCCGCCGCCGCCATGCGATAGCGCTGCCGATCCTTCTTGAGGATCTCCCGCTCGACCTCGATCTGTGCGGAGAGCCCTGCGATCGCTCCTTCGGCGCCCGGCTCATCCGCGCGGCCGAATGCCGGCCCGGACAGGCACAGGCTGGAGGACGCTACAAGCGCTGCCACTGCGAGCGGCAGGATGCTCCGGCAGGGGTCACGGGCGGATCCCATTCCGCTAAGATTCTACTCCTCGTCCGCTTCGACCGAAGCCGCCAGTGAGCGTCGCGACGCCCGCGCCGTCACCCGCGCCGAGAAGCCGCGCTGCGGTCCGCAGTTCCCACTCGAGCGGAAAGGCGGTCAGCCCCGAGACGACGAGCCCCGCCATGAAGAGGAGGAGAACGATTCTGATCCGGCGTTCGAGGAACCGTCCGCGGTCCACCGTCACCATTCCCTCAGCGCGCCGCCGGGCGGGTGTGACAAGCGTCAAGGTCGGGCAGGGCGCAGGGCACCGCGGCGGACATCGGCGGGGGAAACGTCCCCCAGGTTGATCTCCAGGGACCGAGAACCTGGCCGATCCGGAGCCGATCCTGAGTCTTCCCCTTGAACGGGAAGTTCGAGATCCGCGCGGCCACGAGCAGCCGGCAGAGCTGGACAGGAAGGACATGAAACTTGAGCGATAATCGCTCAGATTTCATGCTCGCATCCGCGCGACCGGGCACTCCTCGATGTTTGTATCGCTTGCCGACATCTGGCGCATTGGCAAGAAGATCGAACGCGGCAGCAAGTTCTCTGCGGAACAGATCGGGTGCGGCGAAACGGTGGGGGCGCCACCAATCATCTGCCGCGATCGCCTGATCATCCGCCTGACGCGTCTCAATTGCGAGAAGCCTCCTCAATCGTGAGTGTGCTCCCCGCGCTCGGCAGCGGAGAGATCATCGGGAGTGTAGGGCCTCCGCCAGATCATCCAGCTCGCGCACCTTCATGACTCCGCGCCGATTGCTCCGCATACGATGGTAGCGTTGGTGTCGGACTCACGGCCGGTCAGGCGGGAAGAGCGCCTCGGCGATCCTGACCGCGTTGAGGGCCGCTCCCGCCTTGAGATCATCGACGAGGGCCCACATCCACAGGGCGCCCCGGCCGTCCTCCCGGATCTCCACGATGCGGATCTTCTCCTCCCCCGCCCATTCGACAGGCGTTCCCGGCCCTTCCTCCGCCCCTGCGGAATCGGCGCTGAGGGGCTCCATCCGGCCCAGGGTGGACAGCAGCATCGACGGCTGGATCGATCCGGCCGGAGTGAACCGGATCAGCGCCGCATGACAGTGGAAGACCGGAGCCAGCATCATCTTCAGCGACAGCTTCCCCTCCTCCCAACCCAGCACCCGCAAGGTCTCCCGCGCAAGGGACCGCTCGCGCTCGGATCCGCCGAGGGCTGGGGCGAGGGTCAGCGGAAGGAGATTGAAGGCGATCTGGCGGCCAAAGGTGTCGCGGGGGATGGAGCCGAAATTGAAGAGGTTCACGGCCTGCCGGTACAGCTCGTCCATCGCATCCTGGCCGATGCTGGAAGCCGGCTCGAAGACGACCGCCTCGACCGAGACCACCGCAACCTGGCTTTCCAGGGCATGGAGGACAGTGGAGAGCATCAGGGAGGTGGGCTGAGCCGCCCGGAGCAGGCCGTGGTGGTCCGCGACCTGGTGCTTGTTGACCTCCCAGTTCACCACC
>QHYA01000145.1 GCA_003223995.1 Acidobacteriota bacterium
CCACGAGTTCCGGACAGTGGAGCTGAACAATCCCTTCTACCGGCTCCCCGAACGCGAGACCTTTGCTCGCTGGCAGGAACGCACCCCCGATGATTTTCTCTTCGCCGTCAAAGCGAGCCGGTTCATCACCCACATCAAGCGACTGCGAGACTGCAGTGATCCGCTTCGCTTCTTTCTCGAGCACGCCTGGGGGCTCGGGAAGAAGCTGGGGCCGATCCTCTTCCAGCTCCCCCCGCAGATGCACGCGGATCTCGAGCGGCTGGGCTCCTTCCTGGGCATCCTTCCCCGCTCGGAGACCTTCGCTCTGGAATTCCGGCACGAGAGCTGGCTCGCCGTGCCGGTCTTCGAGCTTCTCCGCCGCCACCGCGTCGCGCTCTGCATCCCCGTCAAGGGCGCGGTAGAGCCGGACAGCCCTGCCGTGACTGGGCGGGTCGGTTACCTCCGGATGCACTCGGGAGCCGGCCCGGACGGTGAATTCACGCTTGGACAGTTGCGAGGCTGGGCCGGCCTCATCCGGAAATGGCTGGGGGACGGAATGGATGTTTACGTCTACTTCAACAACGACTGGCAGGGATTCGCCGTCCGCAACGCGCTGCAGCTCAGACGGCTCCTGAAGATCCGGCGATAGCTCGGGGCGGCTGCTCGTCCACTCTGAGACGTTCCCCGTCAGATCCGACTTGTCCTGGGAGGCTTCGGGCCCCACAATCCTCCCTACCGGAGGAATCCGCCATGCGCACAGTGATCCGAGGGACGGGGATGCACCTCCCCGCCAACGTTGTGGACAACCGCCGGCTGTCCCTCCTGATGGAAACATCCGATGAGTGGATCCAGCAGCGCTCCGGCATCATCACGCGCCACTATGCCGCCCGTGACGAGGCGACGAGCGATCTGGCGGTGCCGGCGGCCGAGCGCGCGCTCTCCGATGCCAGGATCGGCCTGGAGGAGGTGGACTACGTCGTCTTCGCGACGATGACGCCGGACTATTACTTCCCGGGCTCCGGGCCCCTCTTCCAGAAGAAGCTCGGTCTGGGCCGCGCGCCATGCCTCGACATCCGCCAGCAGTGCGCCGGTTTCCTGTTCGGCCTGCAGGTAGCCGACGCGATTCTCCGCTCCGGCCAGCACCGCACCGTCCTTCTGGTGGGCGCCGAGGTCCACGTCTGCTTCATGCCCTGGTGGTCCTGGGACGTGGTGGAGGGAAAATCCGACCGGCGGGTGGAGGCGCGGGAATACGAGTGGAACTCGCGCTTCCGCGACCGGGCCGTCCTCTTCGGCGATGCCGCGGGCGCTTTCGTCCTGCAGGCCGAGGAGGAAGACGGTGTGGGCCTGCTGGACGTGATGGTGCGCTCGGACGGATCGTGCGCCGAGGCGATGCACGTCCGGGCAGGCGGGAGCGCCTTCCGCCCTTACTTCGAGCCCCGGATGTTCGAGCGCGGCGACACGGTGCCCGTCGTCGAGGGACGGGAGGTTTTCCGGACGGCCGTGACGATAATGCCAGAGGCCGTCGAGGAGATTCTCCGGCGAAACGGGCTCGCCCTCGAGGACCTGGACCTGCTTCTGATGCACCAGGCCAACCTCCGCATCAACGAGGCGGTCCAGAAGCGGCTCGGCCTGCCGGACTCGAAGGTCTTCAATAATATCCAGAAGTACGGCAATACGACGGCCGCCACGCTCCCTCTCGCCTTCCACGAGGCGAAAGCGGAGCGCGGTCTGCCTGCTGGCTCGCTCGTCTGCTTCGTCGCCCTCGGCAGCGGCCTGAGCTGGGGGGCGGCGCTCTACCGCTGCTGAGAGGGACAGACCCAGGGGAATCCGAGCCGCCGACTCTCCTCAACCCTCCCCCTCCTCCATCACGGCCTCCTTCGAATGGAACTTTGGAATCTCAGGTCCCGCAGCCTCCGGTAGAACGCCGTGTCCGACTCGCATCGGTCGAGCAATCGTGCCAGTGCCCGCGCATCGCCCGCGGGGAAGAAGCCCGGGTAACCGTCGCCCAGGATACCAATCGATCCGGGGATGCGCGAAGAGAGGACCGGCACCCCCGCGGCCAGGGCTTCGGAAACGGCATTTGCCCCTCCTTCCAGCCGCGAGGTGAGCAGAAGCAGTCGGCTGCCAGCGAGGATCGACAGCGCGCGGGGCCTGGGAACCTCGCCCAGCCACCGATACCGCGGCTCGCGCGCCATCTCCTTTCTTGCCTTCTTCTCCATTCCCCTGGTGAGGGCACGTCCCAGGTGCAGCACGCGGATCCGCGAAGCGTCGGGGAGATTGCGGCATGCCGCGGCCGCCAGGAGAGGATCCTTGACGGGCCGGAGGTGCGCCAGGACGCAGACGCGAAACTCGCCCCGAGGGGCATGGATCGCCCGGACGGGCTTCACGGCCGACTGGATGATGGCGCGGGCCTTGCCGCGCAGGTGCGCCGGCAGCGCTGCAGCGCCCAGCGGCTGCAGCAGGACGAGAGCATCGGCCCATTCCAGGGCCATCCGGGCATTGCGGCTCTTGCGCAGGTCGCCGTAAAGGTCCGTTCCGGTCAGCGCGACAATCAGCGGCGCGCCGGGACGCTGCTTCTTATAGAAGCTCACCGCCTCGTAGCTCCTGCGAGCGTGGAGCGCGACGAGCAGATCGCACGGCTCTCCCCGGTAGTCCTGGGCGATCCTCACACGGTGGCCCAGATCTCTCAGCAAGCGCGCCCAGCGGCTGGCCGTGACTCGGTTCCCGTGAAACGAGCCGGCCGGAGCCGGCGTGATCAGCCGGATGAGCATGCGGGGGTAGAATACGCAATCTCGCGATGAATGAGCGAAGCGACCCTTCAGCCCGCCAGCTCGCCGAGGATCTTCTCGACGCCCGGACCCGCACCCTCGAGCTGGTCGCGGACCTGACCGATAAACAGCTCATGGGCCCGCGGCTGCCCATCGTCAATCCGCTGCGGTGGGAGATCGGCCACCTCGCCTGGTTCCAGGAGAAGTGGCTCCTCCGCCACCTCCGAGGAGAGAACAGCCTGCGCTCCGACGCGGACTCCCTGTACGATTCCTTCAATGTCCCCCACGACACGCGCTGGAGCCTGCCGTTGCCCTCCCGCGCGGAGACCCTGGCGTACATGAAGGCCGTCCTCGACAGCGTGTTGGAGCGGCTGCGGTCCGATCCCCTCGACGCGGAGACGATCTACCCCGAGGCCGGAGATGGCGGGCCGCTGGCCGGCGACGTCGATGTGCCCGGCGGGGCCTACCTGCTCGGCGCGACGAAAGACACGCCCTTCGTCTTCGACAACGAGAAGTGGGCCCATCCGGTGGAACTGAAGCCCTTCCGGATCGCGCGCGCCGCAGTCACGCAGGCCGATTTCAGCCAGTTCGTGGACGCAGGGGGCTACGAGCTGCGGGAATTCTGGAGCCCTGCTGGATGGGAATGGCTCGAGGAGGAGGAAGCCTGCTCCCCGGTCTACTGGAAGCGAGAGGCCAACGGGACCTGGATGCGGCGCGTGTTCGATTCGTGGAGGCAGCTCGAGCCTCATCTTCCCGTGATCCATGTGAACTGGCACGAGGCCCAGGCCTACTGCCGCTGGGCCGGCCGCAGGCTGCCGACCGAGGCCGAGTGGGAGATGGCGGCCAGCTTGGAGCCGGCTACAGGGAGCGCCGCCTCTCAGCGGAAGCGGAGCTTCCCCTGGGGCGATGAACCTCCCTCATTGGATCGCGCCAACCTCGATGCCCTGCGGCTCGGCTGTCTCGACGCCGGCGCTCTTCCTGCCGGCGACAGCCCCTTCGGATGCCGCCAGATGATGGGGAATGTCTGGGAGTGGACGGCCGACGACTTCGAGCCCTATCCGGGCTTCGTAGCCGATCCCTACCGGGAGTACTCCGAACCCTGGTTCGGAGGAGCCTACAAGGTCCTTCGAGGAAGCTGCTGGGCGACCCGCTCGCGGCTGATCCGAAACACGTTCCGGAACTTCTACAGCCCGGAGCGGCGCGACGTCCTCGCCGGCTTCCGCACCTGCGCACTCTGAGCGGCTCCGGCAGAGACTCCTCCCCCACTTCGGCACGCGGAAAGGCTGTCGTTCCGTCCTCGCTCGGCCGTGCCCCCGATGCGAGCAAATCGTCAAGTAAGGCGTCCCGCCACCCGCGACTTTTCTCCGGACCCATCATGTGTTCAGCTTTGGCGAGGCCACCGGAGCCCTTCGCCTCGGTTCACGAAGAGGGCGGTTCTGGCTCGAACGCAGTTCGAATGTCCTAGCGCGGCCTGACCAGCCGCAACCAAGTAAGAGCTTGACATTCCCCCGCAGGTGACGTTCCATGCCACATGGAACAGTTCATCGCCAAGCATACCGACAAGATCCAGGGCACTCTGTCCTGCTTCGACCGTATCCTCTTCCGTGGCTACCTTCCTCTCTTCAGCGGGGCCGCCATGGCCGCGTTCCTTGATCGCCGCCGGCGTCCAGCTCGTTACTAGCGTCGCATGTTCCGCCTCACGGTATGATCGCGATCACTATCTACTCCCTCGTGCTTACGCTCTTCGTCTCCCGGGCGGAAGCTAGCAGCCTGATACGGGAACACAGGGATTACCTCACGCCTGCCACCGCCTCGCTTCCTGAAGGTAGCCTTGCGCGTAATACCGTCATCTTTCTGTGCGATCCAAACGACTGGCCCAGAGTGGTGAAAGGCGTGCCGCCGCCCGCATGGTTGCAGGAGCCTCCTGGGAGCGTCCTTCTCGTGGGACCGTTTCGACACAGCTTCTCTTGCCAGAACGTCCAGCTGAGGGGGAATGACGAAGGGCGTGTCGTGACGTTGGGTGGTCCTTCGGAATCAGCTCCGCCTGCCCTTGGAGGTTGCGCAATCGCAGTGTCGCGCTCGATCCGAGGAGAGCCCATCATGCTCGACGGCTATTGGTCTTGGAAGCAGAGACTCGCAACCTTGCATGCCTGCAGCGAGGCGATCAAAATCCCCGAGACGGACTATGCGGATCGCCTGCGCATCCGGCTACATGCAGTCGCTGACCGCACCACTGGAGTTCGGTCTCTTCAGGGTGCGAAAGTTCAGTTGATCGGTCCTTACTCGCTCTACAACAACACCGTTGTTGCAGAGAATGACGAAATGGCCATCTTTCAGCAAGTACCGGCGACGGACGGCTACGAGGTCCTGATTGAGCCGGTGGGCTGTAGGAGGTTCGACGTCTGGCACCAAGAGATCCTCGCCGGCCGTGATGTTGTGCTCGACGTCGACCTCGGTACCTTCTCGACCCTCGCAGTACGAGTAACCCAGGATACGACCGCAGGTCGAAGGCCACTTTCTGCAGCCCTGGTGAGGATTGTTTCGAACTATGAATCCTATCTGGGGTCTGCAGAGACGGACCAGAGTGGTCAGGCCATAGTAAGCTGCCTTCCTGCAGATTCCAAGGTCGATCTTCGCGTGACGCATCCGGGGTACTTCTGGGCAGATCAGTGCGGCGTGATGGTTGGGCCCCGAGGGCAATCGCAGATCGACGTCGTGTTGGCACCGGATCCGGATCCACGAAGACGATTGATCCCTCCCGTTTGCGTCGGTGCGCGGACTCAGCAATCGCCGCAGCCAACTCCTCATTGAGCCATGAGCTCGGCGTACGGGGCGTGGAGTGCCTTTTATGGATTCAGGACAGGCGGGTGAGATCCAGGTGACACGCTGGGGCTCAGAACGTGCGCCCAGCGGTGTGCTGAAACAAGCGGATAAGCAAGAGCTAGCTAAGCTAGGAGGATCGTTGCTGAGCGGCGCAGGAGGCGGCGTCGTAGATCGCAACGGACCAGACCACGGCGGCCAAAGTTCCGAGAGCCGGAGCTATCCAGACCGACAGCGTGGAGGGAAGGGCGAGCCCAAACGTTCGAAGCGTCGAATGCCCCCACCCTGAGAACGGAAGGCCGGCGGCGGCCAGAAACCAGAGGCTGCTGAGGAAGAACGCCGCCCTCTTGCGAGCGCCGTTGAGGATCTGGCCCCAGCCTGGGAGCAGAAGGGAGGCGATGGCCGCCGGCAGCGGATGTGGCCCGCGCCCGCACGATGGAGAGGCCAGGTCGTGGGCGTGCAGGACCGAGCTGACGTGAAAGTTCGCCGCCGCCAGGAAGAGCGCGACCATGGCCCAGAAAGCGGCCTCCCGTGGGCAGCCGAGCAGCTCGAGGGTGTGGGAGACCCCCGCCAGGCGCGACCCGATCGCCCATAGCAGGGCGGCGGCGAGGCCCGTCCAGCTTAGGTAGAAGAGACCCCACTCCCTCTCCCCCACGAGCAACTGCCCCGCGCCAGGAATGAAAAGCGACAGCGATCCCGCGACGCCCGGCGAGCCGGGCTCGCGGGTCGGCGTCCTCGAAGCTTTCCTCACACGCAGCCCCTGGGGAAGGTCTATGGAAGGACTGGACGGAGCCTCGGATCCCGCGGCCGGCCGGCGGCGGAAGCGGGACGACGGGGCGTCGAGGTCGCCGAGATCGTAGACACTCACCTGCTCGCTCATGGGCGCATTTCTCCAGATCGATCCGCAATGCAATCTCTCCGCCAGGGGAAACGCGGCCTCCATGCGCATCGTGCCATCCGACGGCTGACAGAATCGTGCCTGTGGATACGTGCATTTCCATGTCCTGGCGCTCGATGGTGTCTATTGCGCCGATAATCCGCAGGAAATGAGCTTCCTGAACGAAGCGGCGGGTGAGATAGGCACCTTGATCCTGTCTCGTGTCAGGGCTCGCCGTCACACGAATGAGGATCCTGTCACGGGCGCCGGACCCCCGTCCGGGCACCGTGCACCCGCACCCCAGACAGCTTGAAATCCCTCGGTCACCGGGCGGAGAATCACCTTGGGACGTCAGATCGGATTTCCCTATCCGCACTGCCATGCCGCCGCTATCGATCGCTCGTTGCCTCTGCCTCCTGCCCACACTGCTGGTCAACGTGGCACACGCAGCGGGGCCATCCGAACGACCGGCGGCGGCGTTCACGGCGACTGCTCCGCTCGCCATGCCGGCTGCGTCGATCGCCTCGCGCGCGCAGCTCGACGCCTACTTGCATGCCACGTCTCCCGATGCCGCGCCGCTTGGCTGGATGACGCGCGATGGACGCCAACGCTTCCTTGCCAGCCTTCGGTTCGGTCAGCGCGGCCTCGGCGGTTTCGGCACCGATGACCTGCGTTACGACCTCACCCTCGAGCAGGCCTATGCCGTGCTGCAGTTGTTCGATGCGCAGCATTACGCGCTCGGCCTGAGCGCCCGCACCAAATTGCGCCCGAGCACTTGGGAAAGCTCCGGCCGGCACATCGGACCAGCCTACGCCCGCCTCATCGACAAGAGCGAGACGGCTGCAAAGCCAGAGCGCAGACGTCTTGCCGACGAAACCTACGCCGCGCAATTCGCGCCATGGCAGCAAGCTGCGCGGTTGCGAACACTTGGGGACCGAGACGTGGAATTCCTGTTCCGCGCGGCGAACCACGTTCTAGGGCTTTCATCGCAGAGTCGCCATATCGAGGACATGCGTCTCGACTTCGCCGAGCTGGCTCGCCGCCGGCTCATCGACCGCCCGCACGCGAGCGATCTCTACGACACGCTGCTGAGCGCCCATCGCAACGACGAGGCACGCGTGCTGCTCGCCGCTTATCCCGTACTGGAACGTAAACCGCCGCCCGCTCTGCGCGAAGCATCGGGCCTGCACGATGGTCAGCCTAGCCTGTGGGTGGCCGCCACCAATCGGCGCGAACTCACGCGCGAACCTTTCGCCCTCGACGCGCCGGCACAGATCGTGGTGCTGGCCGGCACCGGCTGCCACTTCTCACAGGACACCGTGCGCGATATCGACGCCGATCCCACGCTGCACAATGTCTTCCGGCAACATGCCCGCTGGATCGCCCCGAGTGCCGAGATCGCCCACTTCGACGCCGTGCAAGCCTGGACCCGGGATCATCCGGACCAGCCTCTCGCCATCGCCTACGACGATGCCGCCTGGCCAGTGCAGGGGGACCTCCACACGCCGACGTTCTACGTCCTGCGGCAGGGCCGCCTGCTTCGCCGCATCGTCGGCTGGCCGCACGAGGACGGTCGCGAGGCGCTGCGCCAGGCGCTTCGCGAGGCCGGGTTGATGCACTGAGCCAGCTCACGTCGACGACGGGTGATGCGCCCTGGCCTCGCCCGACAGAAACTAGCCTAGCCGGCTAGCGGAGGCGAACTTTGTCCTTGGCTCGCGCTGTCCGCCTCAGGCCGTGCGCTTTCTGAGCATCTGGCGCGCCAGCACGTCGGCGCCGGGACCCGCCTTGATCTCCACAGCAGCCGACTTGTTGACGTAAATGCGGATGTTGTTGCTGCCGGGATCGGCGGGAAACATGAAAAAACCCTCCCGGTCCGCCGCGTAGGTGAGAGAGTGACCGCACAGGAACTCCCCGTCCTTGAAAAGGACCGAGATCTTGAGGCCCTGCTCCGTCTTTCCAGGCGCGGCGAGAAAGCCGCGGATGTCACGGCGTTGACGTTTCCCTGCCAGATCCTTGACGAAGAAGATCGCCTTCAGATGCCTGCAAAGGACCTCGACCGGCGAAGTCCCATCCGCTGGAATCAGATGGAAACTCGAGCAGTTGGGCCTGAAGTCCCGGGTCGTGCCTTTCAGAAGGCTCCCATCAAGGAAGTGCACAACAACGCAGACGCTCTCGGCCATTCTGGACCCTCCTCAGTTCGGAGCGCCGCGGCGTGCCAGCGGTGGCCCGGATCGCTATCCGGGCGCCCGCCTGCGCCCGCGGGATCCGCTCGAACGTCTGCCCGTTCTCTCCGGTCGCTCGCCCGCCACCCTTCCTTGCCGCTCCCCGGCCGCTGCTGCCCGATACTGATCGCCGCCAAATGTAGGTGCGCGGGCGACTGCGCGCCAGCGGCGCCGGACCGGCTCCCCGGATGCTGCCTCTCCCCCCGCTTCCCCGCCCCGCTCGGGGCGCACCGCCCCGGTTCGCCCGGTGGCGTTCCTGCCGAACGTGAAGAAACCACGACGGAACGACTCCTGTAGCCGCAACTCGTAGTATATGTTGCGGATGCGACAGCCTTCCGCTGAACAAACCCCTCTTCGCTCCACCACGACCATTCTCCGGCGCTCCTCCCGCCCAGGCACGCCAGCGGTCGGACTTGCCGCCGCGGGCCTGCGGCGGCCGCGCATCCCCGCGGCCCGCCAGGCGCTCGTCTGTCTGCTGCTCGCCGCAGCGACTGTCGCGGCCTTCTTCCCCGTGGCCGGCAACGGTTTCATCGATTACGACGACCAGGACTACGTCACCCAAAACGATCATGTCCGCCAGGGACTGACGGCCAGCGGGGCGCTGTGGGCCTTTACGCACAGCTTCTCCAGCAACTGGCACCCCGTGACGTGGCTGTCCCACATGCTGGACTGCCAGTTGTTCGGACTGAATGCCGGGGCGCATCATGCGACGAGCCTTTTCTTCCACATCGCGAACAGTCTTCTTCTGTTTCTGCTTTTTGCGCGGATGACCGGCGCGCTGTGGCCGAGCGCTCTCGTTGCGGGTCTGTTTGCGCTCCATCCGCTGCACGTGGAATCGGTGGCCTGGATCTCGGAACGCAAGGATCTCCTGAGCATGCTCTTCATGCTCCTGGCGACAGGCGCCTACGTCCTGCATGCGGAGCGGCCGCGCAGGTTCAGCTACGCCCTCTCCCTCGTGCTGTTCGCCATGGCCTTGATGTCGAAACCGATGGTCGTGACTCTCCCGTTGCTCTTGTTGCTGCTGGACTACTGGCCGCTGGAGCGGCTGAGGATTGGACGGGCCGCGAACGGGGCCCCGCCGGGGGCGACGGAGCAGCGTTCTCCCGCCGAACCAGCAAGGATCCTTCTCGAGAAGCTTCCCTTCCTCGCTCTCGCCGCGGCCGCAGGCGCCGTCACGGTCAACGCGCAGCGGAGGGGCCTGTCGCTCCTATCCACGGCGAGATTCCCCGTCGCGGACCGCATGGCCAACGCTTGCGTCTCCTATCTCGCCTATGTCGGCAAGACGCTCTGGCCGGCCAATCTCGCCGTCTTCTATCCGCTTCCGGCCGCCCCGCGGCTCATGCCGGCGGCCGGGGCGGGCCTGACTCTCCTCTGCGCGACCGCCCTTGCGGCAGTACTTGCGCGGCGGCGGCCCTACGTTCTCATCGGATGGCTTTGGTACCTGGTGGCGCTGATGCCGGTCATCGGGCTCGTCCAGGTGGGCAACCAGGCGATGGCCGACCGCTACACGTACCTTCCACTGGTCGGTCTGTTCATCATCGTCGCCTGGGGAGCGGCCGAGCTGGCCTCCCGGCGTCCCGCCCGCGCGGCCGTCGCGACCGCGGCCAGCGTCCTTCTCACAGCCTGCCTCATCGCCACACAGGTCCAGGTGCGCTACTGGAGATCCACGAGAACTCTCTTCGAGCATGCCCTGGCCGTGTCGGGCGGAAACTATGTGGCCCACAGTGTTCTCGGCGATGTCCACGCCGCCGGCAAGGAGCTGAAGGCGGCCGCGGATCACTACAATGAGGCACCTCGCCCTGCAAGCGAAAGGCCGGCTGGACGAGGCCCTCGCGCACTACAACGAGGCGCTGCGCTTCGCACCCGGCCTGGCGAATGCCCACTACAACCTGGCGACCCTTCTGCAGGGACAGGGAAAGATCGAAGGGGCGATCACGGAGTATTCGGAGACGCTGCGACTGCAGCCGGACTCCTCTGCGGCCCACGTGAGGCTGGGCACGGCACTGGCCTCGCGAGGGGATCTCGCTTCGGCCTCCGCGCATTATCGGGAAGCGATCCGTTTGAAGCCCGATTTTCCGGATGCGCTCGACCGGCTGGCCTGGCTCCTGGCCACGCAGCCGGACCGGAGCCTCCGCGACGGGCGGCAGGCGCTGGAGCTTGCGGGGCGGGCGTGCAGGCTCACCGGCTACCACCAGCCGATCCTGCTGAGCACATTGGCGGCGGCCTATGCCGAGACGGGACGCTTCAGGGAAGCCGCGGAAACCGCCCAAAGAGCCATCGACCTTGCGATAGCATCGGGACGGGATGATCTCGCCGCTTCGCTCCGGCAATCGCTGCAGCTCTACCGGTCCGGAGCGCCCTATCGGGAAGGCTAGCCTGCCGCGAAGACACCGCCAGGCGCTCTCGGCGCGCACCTGCGATCAGGATCCCCACAGAAGTTCCAGCCCCAGACCAGGAATGAGAGGCATGGCGCTTTCCTCATGAACGAAGTACTGAGACTTCCGGGGATCCCAGAGCAGCTCCTGGCTGCGGATGTTTCGGCGGTCGAGGGCGTTGTCGATCTCGAAGTAGAAGCTGGCGCGAGCCGACCACAGCTTCCGCTGCCAGGCGGCCCTCACATCGAGCCGCGCGGTGGCAGGAAGGCGGCTGCTGTTGAGAGGGCCGAAGATCCTGACCCCCCCGCCCGCCGGCTCGAGGGGACTGAAAGGCAGCCCGGAGGCCGCCTCGAAGCGCGACCGCAGCTCCCAGTGCTCGGACAGCACGTACGCCGCGGACAGATCGAAGCGGTAGGGCTGATCCCAGTTGCGCCGCGACTCCACCCCGTCGCGCGTCTCCGTCGCCCTCAGGAACGTGGCGGCCAGGCGAGCCCGCAGGCGGCCCCGCTGCCTGAGGAGGGCAAGCTCGACCCCTCTGGTTGTTCCTCGCTGGAAGCGGCCCATCGCCTCGGGGAGGTCCGGCGAGCGATTGACGATCTCGGCCGCGATGTCGTTGAAGCGGCGGACGTAGGCTGTCGCTTCCCCTTCAATGTTCCACGAGGGCTTGAACTCCACACCCGCGGCGAGCTCGTCCGCCGTGGACAGCTTCAGGGGCTGGCCCTGCGCCAGGAACTCCTGATCGTAGCGGGGAAACTGCGCATAGCGGCTCGCCGCCCCCCAAACTCGGAAGCTTTCTGTCGCCTGCCAGGAGGCGCGCAGCCTCGGCTGGACCGGCGCCGCGCCGAAGCGAGAGTCACGATCGGCGCGCACGCCGGCATCCAGGGTCAGTCTCGGAATGGATTCCATCGCGATCGAAGCGTAGGCGCCCGTCCGCAGCGATCTCGCGCGCACGGACTGGAGGCTTTCCAAGGTCTGGATGACGCCCATGATTGTCCCCTCACTCCGGATCGCCTCCAGGCCGGTCTTCCAGTGAAGCCGCCCCTCCTGCTCGTCCGCCAGGTCGAGCCGGAACTGCAGCGTGTTCTGCTGCGAGGTCAGGTCGTCTCCCTCGCTGCTCTTCGCGCTCTGGTGGGTGCCTTGCCAGGCGATGCGCGCCGAGAGGCGCTTCCTCCCATCGATGTCCACATCGAGACCGGTATACCCGAGCGCGGATCCGGCGGAGAGGTGGTTCGAACGGCCCTCCTTCGGATCCGAGGTTGACAGGCCGCTGCCCAGGGCCAGAACCCCGGCGACGAGGTCCAAGCGACCTGAGATCGGCCGGCGCGTCCGGAGGGACAGGTCTCCGAAATCGGGAACATTGACGCGTCTCACCCCATACAAGCTGCGATAGATCGCGAGGTTCGAATAGCGGCCCGCCGCCAGCCATGATCCCCCCTCGCCGGCGGGGCCGCCCGTGAAAGCACTCGTGGAGAGCGAACCGGCGCTCATGCCCGCCACCAAGCCTTCCGCCCCCCGCTCCGTGGGCGACAGCTCGATCAGGCCGGAAACGGTGTTCCCCACGTCGGCGCCGAGCGCCGCTGTTCTCGCGGAGAGCTGGTCGAACGCCTCCGGGTTGAGCGCCGCCGTCGATCCGCGAGCCCAGCGAAAGTGGTAAGGGTTTTCGACGACGATCCCGTCGAGCCTGAAGAGCGTATCCTCGGGCTCGCCGGCACCGAGGCGAATCTCCGCCTTGTAGTCGTTGACCGTCGCGACGCCAGGCACGGCGATCATGGCGCGAAGAGGGTCGCCGAGGGTGCCCGGCAGCCCCGCGATCTCCCCGCGATCCAGCCCGCCCGGCACGGCGTTCTTCGCGAGAGGCAGGCCTGGGGCTTCGACGACGACCTTCTCCACCAACAACTGCCTCCGGACTCGCAACTCGATCGTGGTTGTCTCTCCCTCCTTGATGAGGAAGGAGATCGGGGCAGCCGGGAGGCAGCTCGGGCACTGGACGGCGGCGCGGCCTTCACCGGGAGAAAGGGCCCTGATGGAGAAGCCGCCATCCCTTGCGCTTGAACCCGCCCGCTGCCAGGGAAGCACCAGGATTTGCGCCCCCTGGACAGGCTCACCAGAATCGGCATCCAACACCCGTCCGGCGAGCTCCCCTGCCCCGCCTCCGAACGATTGCGCCCTCCCGACAAGCAACACGAGCACGCAGAGAGCCACAACCCGCGGGAAGCGCATCGGCTTTCCCTTCCTGCCTGGGGGGAAATCGGTACGAAAGTACGGCTAAAGAGGGGAATCCGCCATTCGAGCGCCATCTGCCGAGATGGGCAGCGACGCAGCTTGATCGGGGCGGAGAGCTACGGCGGGGTCAGCGATTCCCCTTGGGAAGGACGATGGTCTTGGGGTGGTGTCCCTTGGGTGCCTCGGGAACGACACCCTGGGTGCCGGCGCCCGATTGAGGGTGGGATTCCTCTCCGACGATCTCGATCTCGCCGGCTTCCACGAGACGCCGGATGCCGGGCGCTTGCGACGCCTCATCCGAGATCTGGCCGGTTCTTGCGGGACCGAGGTGGAGGGTCTTCCCTCCCGGTAGACCAATCCTCATCGGCTTGCGTGTCTTGTTGACGATGGTCTTCACGGTTCCTCCGGAAAAGTTCCGCTCATCCGCACTCCTGAAATCTCGTACAGCATTCTACGATCAGACGGCACTGACTTGGCTACCCATCTTCGGAAAGCGAACCAAACTCCGCCCCGGCGTTGCCGCACGGGGACTCCCGGCTTCGGGCTATGCTCGGCTATGCCGGACGAGCGGTGGGGACAAGGAGCGAGCTGAGAAGCCTGGCTCCGGCCTTGACCCGCTTGACGTAGGCGCGGACGTCGTCTCGGATCCCGTCCTCGCCGAATGCCCTGTCGCCCGCGTTATAAGCCGCCAGCGCCCTCTCCCAGGAACCGTAGCGCTGGTGCAGGCGACAGAGCAAAGTCGAGCCGATTTCGATGTTCCTTCTGGAATCGAGAAGCTCGAGCCAGCGCGGCAGCGGGAGCCCCTCGCTGCGCGCCAGAGAGCGCGCGACCGCCGGCATCACCTGCATCAGGCCCACGGCTCCCACCGGCGAGACAGCCTCCTGCTGGAACCCGCTCTCGCGGTGAATGACCGCGAGGATCAAAGAAACCGGAATACCGTGCCGCAGGGCGGCTTCCCGGGCGAGAGTGATCTGGGGCATGAGGGTTCCCACAGAAGGCGCCCGCTCCCCGCAGCGGCGAATCAGTTCCCGCGTACGGAACGCGAGGCGTCTCGCAGCGACGGTCCGGGCATCGGGAAGGACGGCAGTTCCGACCGGTCCTGCGACGAGCGACTCGACACCTTCGAGCAGCGGCTCGGTAAAGACCGTCAGACTGCCGGAAGCGTGAAGAGGCAGAAGCAGTAGCGCCGCCGCCAGCGTCAGTGCGATCGAGCGTTCGGAGTATCGCCTCATCGGGGCCTCCTTGCATTACAGTCTTGCGGCCTCTTGCCTCCCCTCCCTTCTTCAAGATCAATGCCGCGCGGCTGGCCGGAGGCTCCTGCTTGCTCGAAAGCCTTCTCCGCAGGCACAAATTGGCGGACAGGCTTCGGGCAGACGGAAGCAGCGGCGCAGCGGCAAGAGTCCCCGAAAGCTGCCCTCGGTGTCCGATCGGTCTTTCCCGGCCGCCCGATCGGGCGGTCCGGATCTGCGCTCTGGTCACGAGGCAGAGCTCTGCTCAGGTACTTCCGATTCTGGGGGCGCCTCCGCTTCCGGCCGTTCGCTCCCTGCTATCCTGCACAGCTCCTCGAGCACGAGCCGCGCGTAGGCGCGGGGCCGCGAGTAGGCTGCGCAGTGGCCAGAGAATCGCAGAATCCTGAGCTTCGCCCCCGGGAGCCGCTCTGACAGTCGCCGCGCCTCGCTCGCCGAGGTGACCGTGTCCCAGGATGAGGCCACGACCGAGACACGTGGCCCGAGATCGTCCGGAGGGAAACCCGGCGGATCGCATGTGAGAAGGCGGATCTTCTCCATGACGGTGGCGGGCGGGGTCGCCGCCTCCGCGGCGGCGCGAGACAAGGAGGGCATCCGGCGAAGCACTGTGGGAAACAATCCCTCCCAGCAGGCGAGAAGGCGGAATCCTGCGGTGAAGACCCGGGCGACACGAAGGGGATCCTCCCGCTTCTCGGCCCATTGCAGCACCGCCTGCTGGAACCGCGGGCGCCTGAGGGGATCCGGGGGGTGGCAGAGGAGCAGCCCCGAGACACACTCGGGTCTTCGGGCCGCCGCAGCCAGGGCCACCAGGCACCCGAAAGAGGTCCCCCACAGGATGGCCTGTGGAGCGGCCAAGGCGGCCAG
>QHYA01000146.1 GCA_003223995.1 Acidobacteriota bacterium
AGGGACCGAACTCCTTGAAGCGCACCGTATCCCCGGAAAGCCCGACGCGCGTGGTGATGAAATCATCCTTCAGGCGATCGAACCTCACTATCCCGCTGGGATCGAAGAACGGGATGTCGAGCCTCCTCTGGAAGTAGCCGATGTCCCCCTCGATCCGGTAGTAGCGGTTCAGCGGGTATTGCCAGGCGCCGTCGGCCCCGGTCAGGCGAGAGAAACGGCGGATGCGGGCGCCGCTCGTCTCCGTTCCCGCCACGAAGTAGTCGCGGACATCGATCACGCGCGCGCCCCACTGGAATCGATTCTTGAGATTGAGGAATAGGATGTCGATGTTGGAGAAGGAAGCGATCGAAGCGGCAGTCAGCCGGATGCGGTAGTCGCCCAGCAGGTCGGTGAACACGATGTCGGAGTTCGAGAAGATCGTTCCGTCGTCCGCCACCCCGACGTTGATGTTCGGCGCATCGACGTTCCACCGAAGCTTGTAGCGTCCCTTCTCGGCGGCGTCCGCGCTGAGCGAGAGCGGCGGCTTGAATGGGGCGATGTCCACCGTCTCGGGCGTCTGCTCGCCGGAGATCGTCTCCACGGGTTTCTTCAGGTCCATCTTGTAGAGCCGGAAGGTCCCCCGGAAGAAGCCTGAGTAGGCGACGAGGGTTTGGTTCTCCTCCCCGGCAAGCTGCACGGGGGCGAAGGCCCCCCCGACGAGGTCGGTCCAGCGCTTCAGCTCGCCGGTGGACGTGTCCAGCGACCAGAGATTGAAGATCCCGAGCGGGCCGCGGTCGCTGACGAAGAAGACGGTCTTGCCGTCGCGTCCGAAAATGGGCATCAGGTCCGAGGAGGGCCCGAAGGTGAGCTGGGTCTTTCGCTCCGGGTCCGAGGCGTCGAGCAGGAAGACCTTGGCGTAGCCGCCGATGCGCCTGTCGTAGAGAACCAGCTTGCCGTCCGGCGACCACGTGGGGTTCGTGTCGTAGTAATTGTCGTCCGTCAGGTCCGTGATCGTCTTCGTCTTCAGATCGAGCCGGAAGATGTCGAAGATGCCTGCGCGGTTCCCGGAGAAGAGGATGGACTCCCCGTCCGGCGAGAAGGCGGGAGAGGCGGGGATGTCAACGTCCATCTCTATCGTCTTCAGCTTCTTGCCCCTGATGGCGTCGTAGATGAGAAGGTCGCGTCTGTTCTCGCGTCTGACGAAGAACGCGACGCGATCCCCCTCGGGGGACCATGACAGGTCCCGCTGCCCCGAGAAGGCCTCGGCGACGACGTGCTCGTACTTGTTGGTGAAGCCGCCGGTGAGGTTGCGGACCAGCTTCCCGTCCTTTGCCGAGAGGATCACGACATCCAGCTCATCCCTTGGCGTCGCCAGGGCCGCGACGAGCTCGCCGGAAGGGGAGAGCGTCGGGGAGAAAGTGAATTGCTCCGGCTTCTTCAGCCCGATCTCCGTCCCGTAGTCTGCGGGCTCGTTCTTCTCCATCAGGACCGGAAAGTATTTCTGACGCAGATACTTGTTGAAGCGCCGATCGAACTCCTGCGAGTCGATTCCGAAGGCCTCCTTGATGGCGTGGTTGACGTTGTTCGTCAGGAGGACCTTCCTGTACTCCCAGAGAAAGTTCCGGATGCCCGACGGGCCATAGCTCTGGTTGATGAAATCGAACACGGCGTGACCGTAGCGGTAGGTCAGGAACGAGAGCTCGTTCAGCTCGGCGATCGGCGGCAGGATGTTGTTGACCACGGCATCCCGGATCACCATCCGGTCGATGTTGTCCTCGTCCTCGCCGATGTAGGAGGCGAGCCCCTCCATGATCCACAGGGGCGGGGAGGAGCGCAGCACCCGTTTCAAAGAATCGCCGTAGAGCATCGAGAACTCGAAGATATGGGTCAGCTCGTGCGTGAGGACCTTGTAGACTCTGTCGGGAGGTTGGTCTATGGGGAGAACGATGCGATTCTGAAACGGCTCGGCGAATGCCCCCACCGCCTCGGGGACCTGCTCCAAGCTGATGTTGGTCTGCTCGAACTCGCCGTGGGTCTTGTAATAGATGAGGGGGATCTTCTCCGACTTGACATCCTGCTTGACGGGCTGGTAGTCGAGTTGCTTGGAGACCTTGTCATAAGCGCTCTCGGCGAACGAGATCATCTGGTCCAGGAATTCCTCCTCCTCGGAGTAGTAGAAGATCTCGAAGTGGATGGAGTGGTAGACCTGCCAGTCGAAATGCTGATAGACGATCTTGTTCTTGCCAAACCCGAATGCGGGCCGGGAGGAGAGAGCAAGGGCGAGGCCGAGGACAAGGAGCGGAAGGCTTCGGCGGTGTGTCATGGACAAGCCGGACCAGGAATCAGTCAGTAAAGATGAAGCGGGGGTCCTGGCGTTTCTGGGGCACCAGGACGCCGAGTATGTCAGCCCTGAGCCGTTCGGTCAGCTCGTAGAAGGCCTGCAAAGTATCGTTCGACTTCCCCTCGTAAAGCTGGCTTTCCTTGAAGGAATCCTGATACAAGAGAGCCCCGTTGGCACCTTTGAAGAACCACAGGTTGACCCGCAGCTCGAAATCCTCTCTCTCGGCGTAAACGGTGCGGCGCACCTTCTGGCCGGTGACAGGACTGGTCATGTCCTCCTGGACGAACCCGCTGCGGTCGTGGCTGGCGAACCCCACCCGTCCGGAGACGACGAGGTCGGCCCCGTTCTCCTCGGCAATATGCTTCCAGAAAGTCCAGTTCTTCAGCAGGTCTTCCACAGGCTGCTCGGGGAGGTTGGGCGGCTCGACCTCGAGCACCTGGAAAGAGGTGCCGCGGGCGATCTCCCTCCGCAGGAAGGAGACCATCTCGCGCCCGGCGTCAATGTTGGAGCTGTCGGCGGCCACGAATCTGGCGACGAGAACTTTCTTGATCCCCGTGGTGTTGATCTTCTCAGGAATCGGGATGCCGACCGTCACCTTCACCGCACCCGCCAGGGCAGGTTCCGCGGCCGCCAAGCACAGAAGCAGGAGGCCGGCGAATACGGTCAGGAGCCTCCCTGCTTTCCCGCCGAGGCCGCGCCGGTCGCGGCCTTCAGCCATCGTTCGCCTTCCGCGGTGCGTTAGAAGGGCGGTGATCGGGAGCCAGACGATGCAGCCGCGAGATGCGGCCACCGCCGGGCGGGCCGGAGGCGGCCGGAGCGGGCGGTGGTTGCGGCGGAGGGGGAGCAGTTTCCTCCCGCGTGCCTGTCTTGCTGTAGCGGTCGTAGAAGTTGCGAAAGAGGGTGTAATTCTGACGGACCTCCTTCAGGTCCGGACCGCCTTTCATGGCGATCTTGTACTCCTCCTCGGCCCGAGAATAATCCCCCAGCGTCTCGTAGGCGACGGCAAGGTTGTTGTGGAGTTTTGGATTGTTCGGCTCCTGTTCGAGAACGCGCTTCCACCGGAACATCGCCTCCCGCCAGTTCCCTTTCTGGGCCATGTCGGCGCCGAAGCTGATCTGCTCCCGCAACTGGCGCGGCGACATCGCACTTTTCGCTGCGGGGCTTCCTTCCTCGCCTGCAGCCAGTGCGGGGGGCGCGAGAAGAGGCGCGAGTGCGAGTGCGATAAGGGCGGTGAGGGACCGCTTCATTTGACCCCAGTATAGCGGAAGGGAAAGGGCAGTGCCCTCCGCCTCCGGCGCGTCTTCCGTTCGTTCCGCCCGCCATACATAATCCGGCCATCATGACGAGGGTCAATCCTCGGGGTTCCAGGACGGGCCTATGACGGTGGGAGGGCCCGCCCCTCGGGAGGTGATCCCGACAGGCAAGCCGTTGCGCGGGGAGGTCCGAGTGCCCGGATCGAAGAGCCTCGCAGCGCGCGCCTTGACGGCCGCTTCCCTCTGCGAGGGGACATCAATAGTCCGCGGCGACCTGTCTGCGGCGGACATCGAACTGCTCGTCCGCGGCCTTCGGCAACTCGGTGTTGCGCTGAAAAGGGAGGCGCCCGCTGCCTTGGCGAGATCGCCCGATTCGATCGTGGTCGAAGGTCTCGGCTGGCTGGAACGCTTCCCTGCCTCGGGCGTAACGCTCGATGCCGGCCCGGCTGGCGTCGCGGCGAGGTTTCTCACGGCTCTCGCGGCTCTGGCGCGAGGGCCGGTCCTCATCGATGGCTCGGAGAGGATGCGCCAGCGTCCGATGGGTCCTCTGATCGCGGCCATCGAACAGCTTGGCTGTCCGGCACGCTCGCTGGCCCCCTCGGGCGGCCTGCCTGTGAGGATCGAGGGAGGAGGGCTGGAAGGGGGGGCTTGCCGGCTGCCCGGCGCCCAGAGCAGCCAGTTCGCCTCCGCTCTGCTTCTCGCCGCAAGCCGGGCGCGGCGGGAGACTCTGATCGCAATCGAAGGCCCGCTGGTCTCGAGGTCCTACGTGGATCTGACTCTCGAAACGGCGCGCCTCTTCGGCCTGAGGGTCGAAGCGGAAGGGCCCGGCGAGTTCCGTGTGACCCCGTCGATCGGCCGGGGAGGATCCTTCGAGGTCGAGCCGGACGCCTCCTCTGCCGGCTATGCATTCGCTGCCGCCGCGATCACCGGGGGAGAGGTGACGGTCCCGGGCCTCTCCCGCAGCAGCCGCCAGCCGGACATCCGATTCCTCGATGTTCTCGAGCGGATGGGATGCGAAGTGGAGGAGACTCGCCGGGGCTGCCGGCTGCGGGCAGGAGGGCTGCGTGGCATTCGCGCCGACCTCGGGGAAATGCCCGATTCCGTTCCCGCGCTCGCAGCCGTGGCGCTGTTCGCCGAGGGTTCGACGGAGGTCCTGGGGGTCGCGCATCTCCGTTTCAAGGAGAGCGATCGGCTGGCGGCGCTCGCTCGGGAGCTTGACCGGCTGGGCGCGCGGGTCGAGGAGCGGCCCGATGGGCTGAAGATCGATCCGGCCGAGTCGCGGTCGCTGCGCGGGGCCGAGGTAGAGACCTACGAGGACCACCGCATCGCCATGGCTCTTGCCTTGGTGGGGTTGCGCGTTCGGGGTGTGAGGGTCAAGGAGCCCGATTGCGTCGCGAAGTCCTTCCCCGGCTTCTGGAGCCGGATCATCGACCCTGGCCCAGACTGACCGCGCGGCCCAAACCGACCAGGGTCCGATCTGCTCCCGGTGGATCTCTGCTAAGCTCGGTCTCGCCGGCTCCTGGACGTTCTGGCCTGCAGCTTGGCCCTGGCTGCGCTCGACGTGTTCGGCCTCCGGGGCTTGGCTGGACCGCCAAGCCCGAGTTGACCTGTCACTCGAACCCTTACACGTGCCATGACGGTCAAGACGCTCGTCGAGCTTTTCGATAGGGTGCTCGCCCATCCGCGGCCGGACCTTCTGTTGTCCAGATCCGGAGGCGGCTGCCAGTCTCTCTCGACCGCCGAGTTCGGCCGCCGGGTCCGCCTGCTCTGCCTCGCGCTGGTCCGTATGGGTGTCGAGCCGGGGGACCGGGTCGCCCTGCTGTCGGAGAACCGCCCCGAATGGCAGATCGCCGACTTCGCGATCCAGAACGCAGGGGGGGTGAGCGTGCCGATCTATCCGACTTCGCCCGCCGCTCAGGTGCGCTACATGCTCGATGACAGCGGCGCCAAGGTCTGCCTCGTCTCGACCCCCACCCAGCTCGGGAAGGTCATCGATCCGACAGGCGGCCCTGCCGGGGCGAGCGCGATCGTGTTCGATGCCGGTCTGCCATCCGGCCCGCGCGTGGCGGTCTCCGAGCAGCTCGCCGGAGAGGCCATTCCCCTCGAAGAGGCCTACCGTCGCGGCGAGGAGGCGGAGCGAGCGGATCCGTCGCTCTTCGAGCGGCGGCGAGAGACCGTCAGGCCAGATTCTCTGGCGAGCATCATCTACACCTCGGGGACGACGGGCGACCCCAAAGGGGTCATGCTCACTCACTCGAATTTCATCAGCAACGTGCTGGCGGTGGCCCAGCTCGTGCCGATCGGCCCCGAAGACGTGACCCTCTCGTTCCTCCCCCTCTCCCATGCCTTCGAGAGGATCGTGGAGTGCGTTTACATGCACCAGGGTTGCAGCATCGCCTACGCGGCATCGATGGACACGGTCCCCCAGGACATCCAGGACATCCGGCCGACCATCGTCGCGGCCGTCCCGCGGTTCTTCGAGAAGTTCCAGTCGCGCGTCCTCGAAACGGTGCGATCGGGGACCGCTTTTCGAAGGAGTCTCTTCCACTGGGCGATCGACAAGGGGCGGCGAAGGCTGGAACACCTCTCTTCGGGCCGGCGAATGCCGGCTGTCCTGGCCTTTCAGTGGTTGATCGCCGAGAGGCTGGTCTTCTCTCCGTTCCGGGTGCGGCTCGGCGGCCGCCTTCGCTTCTTCATCTCAGGCGGCGCGCCGCTGCCGCGCGAGGTGGCCGAGTTCTTTCTCTCGGCCGGCATCCTGATCCTCGAAGGGTACGGGCTGACCGAGACCTCCCCCGTGATTTCCGTCAATACGCCCGATCGGCTTCGGCTTGGCACGGTGGGACCCGTCATCCCAGGCGTCTCTGTGCGGATCGCTGGGGACGGCGAGGTGCTGGTCCAGGGAGAGAATGTGATGAAGGGCTACTGGAACAGGCCCGAGGCCACGGCCGAGGCGATGAGCGACGGCTGGTTCCACACGGGCGACATCGGAAGGCTGGATCCCGATGGTTTCCTGACGATCACGGACAGGAAGAAGGATCTGATCATCACGTCGGCCGGGAAGAACATCGCCCCCCAGCCGATCGAGAACGCTCTGAGAACATCGAGGTTCATCGCCAACGCACTGTGTGTGGGAGACCGCAGGAAGTACATCGCGGCCCTCATCGTCCCGGAGCTCGATGCCCTGCGAGCCTGGGCCAGGGAGAGGGGGTTGACCTCCGGCGAGCCGCCTGCCTCCCTGCTGGCTCGACCGGAGGTGCAGGCGCTGTACCGACAGGAGATCGACCGTGCCACGGAGGGTTTCGCTCCCTACGAGAAGGTCAAGCGTTTCGCTCTTCTCGAGAGGGACTTCACCCTCGACGCGGGCGAGATCACTCCCACGCTGAAGGTGAAACGGCGCGTCGTGAACGGCAAGTA
>QHYA01000147.1 GCA_003223995.1 Acidobacteriota bacterium
AGGGGAGGCGGTTGGCGAGCGTGAAATCCGGCGCGATCCGCATGTGGTCGGGCAGGCTGAGCAGGACCAGCGAGCAGGTCAGGAGCATCTTGTCGGCAGCAGGGTCGAGCAGGGCGCCGAGCGCGGTTTTCTGCTTCAGGATCCTGGCGATCAGACCGTCGAAGGCATCGGTCAGGGCGGCGGCGGCAAACAGCCCCAAGGCCAGGCCGTGGCGGTTGCTCAGCAATGCCAAGGCGAGGAAAGGGATCGACACGAGCCGCAGGAACGTCAACTGGTTCGCGAAAGTGAGGTTTCGAAGGATCTGCCGGCCCGGGGTCACCGGTTCCTTATAGGGCCGAGCGGCCGAAGCTGTCAACGATTTCGCCTGGCACGATCCTGGCGTGATTTCGCCCTGGCACGATTTCGCCTGGCACACCCCTGGCCACCCACCCTGACGCGCCCGATGCAATTCCGGCTCTCGAAAGGTCGTTTGACGCGGCCCCGGACGGGACCCAAATTTGACGGGTATGCAGATTGACGACCTTCTGCAGTTCATGGTGCGGCAGGGAGCTTCGGATCTGCATCTCAAGGCGGCCCGCCCTCCCCTGCTGAGGATCAATGGGAAGCTGCTCCCACTGAAGTCCGAGCCCCTCCCCGTCGAGGCGGTGCGAGCGCTCCTGATGTCGATCCTGGACGATCGTCAGAAGGCGCAGCTCGAGACGGAGTTCTACGTTGACCTCGCCTACTCGCTGCCAGGGGTCAGCCGCTTCCGGGCGACGGTGTACTTCCAGCGCGGATCGGTCTCGGCGGTGTTCCGCAGGGTCCCCTTCGAGTTCCCCAGCCTGGATGAATGGAACCTCCCCGAGGTTCTGAAGGAGTTCACCACCTTGCCGCAGGGGCTCGTGCTCCTCACCGGTCCGGCCGGCTCGGGGAAATCCTCCACGCTGGCGGCGCTGATCCAGGAGACCGTCAACACGCGACCCGTCCACGTCGTCAGCATCGAGGACCCGATCGAGTTCCTGATCACCGACTCCACCGGCTGCGCCAGCCAGCGGGAGATCGGCACGGACACCCGGTCCTTCGCCGAGGCCCTCCGCAACACGCTCCGGCAGGACCCCGACGTCATCATGGTGGGTGAGATGCGCGACAGGGAGACCACCGAGACGGCCCTGAGCGCAGCGGAGACGGGCCACCTCGTGCTCTCCACGCTCCACACCAACAGCGCCGCCCAGACGGTGGACCGGATCGTCGGAGCCTTCCCCGAGGCGCAGCACCGGGCGATCCGGCTGCAGCTCTCGCAAGTCATCGAGGCGGTGATCTGCCTGCGGCTCATCGAACGGAGGGACGGCGAGGGGATGGTCGCAGCGGTCGAGATCATGAAGGGATCGCCGCGCGTCAGGAAGCTGATCGCGGATGGCAATCTGCCGGAGCTTTACGAGGAGATCGAGCGGTCGGTCGGCTACGAGAGGATGCAGTCGCTCAACCAGTCGCTGACGGCGCTCGTGGTCAACGGCGTCGTCAGCCGGGACCGGGCCCTGGCCGAATCCCCGCAGCCCGCCGACCTGGATCTGATGCTACGAAAGCTGCTGCTGCCCAATCAGGGCGGAGCGGCTCCGGAGGATGACATGGCTGTCTCGAGCGCCGATTACTCGCATATCCTTCGCCTTCAGGAGGTCCAGAAGGCTTACGACGAGCTCCAGGAGCGCTACCAGCGCGAGCTGACCGAACGCGATGCCCTGATCGTCAGGCTCGAGGAGGAGTTGCGGGGGCAGAACCAGGCGGGGTCGACCGTCGAGGGGACGGTGCGGGCCTTGACGGAGGAAAAGGAGAAGCTCGCGCGACAGATCGTGTTCCAGAAGCAGGAGCTGGAGGGGAAGATCGAGAAGCTCCAGATGCGTATCCGCGACCTGACCTCGACTCCCGCCGGCTCGGGCATCTACCGGCGCTGATCCTTTCACTACAACGGCCCTGGTCCTGTCGCCGCCCGGCGCGGACAGCTCACCGTCCCGCCCCTGGGCCGTAGCCCAGCGCCTCGAGGGCGGGACGGGCGATGCCCTCCGCCTCCTCGAGTAGCCGCGTGGGAGGCAGGGCGCCGTCGAGCCACGCGACTCCTTCCTCCCTGCGGAACCAGGTCATCTGGCGCTTCGCGAAGCGGCGCGTGTTCCGGGCGATGAGCTCCACCGCTTCCTTCGAGCTGATCCTCCCCGACAGCATCTCCACGGCCTCGCGGTAGCCAAGGGCCTTGAAGGCGTTGGCCGAAGCGGGAACACCAGCGGCGAGCAGGCCTCGGGTCTCTTCGAACAGTCCCATCTGCACGAAACGGTCCACGCGTTCGTCGATCCTGCGGTAGAGCTCCTCGCGAGCGAGGTTGATCCCGAGCTTCACGTTGCGGTAGAGCTCGGGGCCGAATCCCTCCTCCCGGAAATAGGCGGACATGGGGCGGCGGGTGAGCAGGTACACCTCCAGGGCCCGGACGGTCCTCTGCGGGTCGCTCGGAGCGATCCGCGCGGCGACATCGGGATCGACCCGTTCCAGCATGCGGTGCAGGAAGCGCTCGCCGCGCCGCCTCGCGATCTCCCGCAGCCGCTTCCGGAGCCTCTCATCGCGCCGCGGCGCTTCGAACATCCCGCGCAGCAGAGCGCGGAGGTAGAGACCGGTCCCCCCGACGACGACCGGGAGCATTTCCTGCGCCCTGATCGTGGCGATGGCTTGCTGGGCAAGGCGCACGAATTCGCCCATGGAGAAATCCTGCCCGGGATCGGCGACGTCGATCAGGTGGTGGCGGACCGCGGCTCGCGACGCGAGGGACGGCTTCGCCGTGCCGATGTCCAGCCCGCGATAGACTTGCATGGAATCGGCGCTGACGATATGCCCGCGAAGCCGCAGTGCGAGGCCAAGGGCAAGCTCGCTCTTGCCGGAGGCCGTGGGCCCGATGACGAGCAGCAGTGGCGGCGCGCCGCCGGTTGGCATCGCCACGCGACTCGCTCAATAGAGCCGGGCCAGATCGATGCCGGTGTAGTAGTGCTTGAGGATGCTGCGGTAGCTCTCGCCGCGCACGGCCATGCCATAGGCGCCCATCTGGCACAGCCCCACGCCATGCCCCCACCCCTTGCCGCTGAATACCACCCGGCGTAGCTTGCCGTCCGGCCCTCGCTGCCGGTCGATGGCGAACAGGCTCTCCTTCAACCCGAGTGCCGTCCGGACATTGAAGCCGTTCAGCGTGGCCTCTCCCTGCTCTCCGACAACTCGCAGCGAAACGATACGCCCCGACACGCCCCGGCGCTCGGCGATCAGGTCTTTCACGTCGCCGATCTCGAGCCGCGCCGAAAGCTTCTGCGCCAGCTCGACTGCCGACATCGACACTTCCCAAGAATAGCTGGGTGAGTACCTGTCGTCCGACAAGCCCTTCCGTCCGGGAAGCACGAGAAGGTACTGCATCTCGGAGTTGCCCCCGCTCGAGACACGGATCCTGTCGCCGGGATAGAGGGTCACCCTCTGGCGTGGGACCGGCCCGCCTCCAAGGTCCAGGAAGAGCGCGATGTGGCCCGGTGCTGCCAGAGACACCTCTTTCTCCGGCCTCCTCAGCTTCAGCTTCCTCCCCCCGCCCGCGATCAGCACCCCTTCGGTCAGGTCGGGTATGCCGTAGATGGCGGCGGCTCTCTGGAGAACCAGCAGGGCCTCCCCTCCCAGCAGGGAGCCCCCCGGCCTGAGTGCTCCCCCTTCGGCGGCCGGAAGAAGCCCGCGGGAGGCGAGGGCCGCCACCACTCGCGTGTTGTCCGGCCGGATCAGATCCGCATCGGAGAAGGGGAGCACTGCTGGAAGGTCGCGCCTGTCCACTAGGACCTCGGCGCGCTCCCGCCATCCCAGCCTCTCGGCGAGGGCGAGAGGGAAGCCGAGACGGCTCGAAGCGTCGTGGCCCTCGGCGATCTTTCCGCCGAGACCGAGCCGCTCTGCTGTCTTCCCGATCAGCGCCCTCGCATCCTCCTCCGCCAGAGGCTGCTGCCTCCAGTGAGCCAGCAGTTGCTCCGCGCCGGCGATTCCGCCCGTCGCGAGAAGAGCTGCGGCATGGACCTGCTCGGGGGGGCCTCCCGCGTCGGCAGCGGCCGTTCCTTCGATCACGACCCCATGGCGGCCGAGCGTCTGCTCGTCCGGATAGCAGGGGACGCCTCGGAGGTAAGGGGCGGCTTCCTCGGGGAAAATCTCTCCTCCGTCCTCCGTGTGCCCGCCGCAGGTCGAAGTGAAAAGAGCATTGATCGGCCCGCCCTGATATGTGGCCACGATTCCGGCGGTCTCTCGCACCGCCCTGTCGGAGAGGGCCTGCTCGCCGGAGAGCCCCTCGTAGACCTGGCAGCGCGGCGAGTCGCAGAGATCGAACCCTTCCTCCACGAAGCGTCCGAGGTTGCGGACGGCATAGGTGCGCGCGGCGACAGATTGGGCCTTGAGCGCCTCCAGCTCCGGCCAGAGAGAGGGTCCCAGCTCCGCTGGCACGACCCCTCTGAGGTAGGGCTCGAGGGGGAGCGAGTTGACGATCCTGAGGGCGGCCGAGTGGTCCACGAGCAGTTCCAGCGAACCGCGATATCTCTTCCCATCGACGGCGAGAATCGTCTCCCCGACCGGCTCGACCCTGGCGCGGGCGATCTCCAGAGCGACCGTGGCATATGACGAGTCCACCAAACGCAGCCACGCAGGTCCGGCCGCAGCCGGCTCATCCACGGCCCAGGCGTCCATGTATCCAAGGGCCCGCAGCTTCTGGATCATCGGGATGATCCCCTCACGGCTGGAGGCGGCCCCCGCCCGCACCCTCCAGGATCCCCTGTCCGGGCTGTAGGCGACCGAGACCTCCTCGTCAATCTCGCTTCTCAGACGCGAGGCAAGTCCTTCCGCCTCTCCGCGGCTCGCCAGAGCCGCAGCTTGCACACGCCAGATGCGCCCTTCCGAAGGCACGGCGCCGTGAGTCGTGACGAGGACGTCCTCGCGGTACTGCTCTTTCCAGGCAGGCCGGCCCGTGGCGGAATCGAGGATTCGAAAGGGGCCATCTGCCGAGATCGTCACCTTGAGCCGGTCGGTCGTCAGACCCACCCGGATCGCCGGACCCTCGGGAGGCGCTCCCTTCAAGCGATCCATGGCCCCCGCCTGCGGCCCCAGGCCGGCGGTGGGGCGGGGAACCCCGAATGGCTGCGGCAGCAAGGCCGCGACGAGGAGCGCGAGAAGCGAGAAGGAGCGGGTCGTCACCTTCCGATTTTACACGAGCCCTTTTCCGCCCTTCCGGGGCCTTGCAGGGGGCCTTCGCTCCGGCTCTCCCCCCAGGAGTTGCTCATCGATTCCGGCCGAGGGCGAGCTCCCCACTCCTCACGAACCTGGGGGCTAGACTGTTCTCATGGACGTTCGGATCCGGGGCCTGCTCTTCGACCTGTGGAACACGCTGCTGGCCAGCGACGCCCCCGTCAACCCGGTGCTCGAACTGGGGCGGAGGTTGAGGGAAGCCGGTGCTTCAGGCTGGCTCCCGGCGATCGAAAGAGGAATGATGATGCGCCCTCTGGGGGGGATCGAGGAAGCCCTGCCGGAGGTCGAGAGGGCAGCGGGGATCGTCCTCGAGCCGCAGGCACGCCGAGAAGCCGCGCGTGCCTGGCAGCGGGCCAGCGAGAAGGTCGCCCTGTTCAGCGATGTCCTTCCGGCACTCGACCGGCTTCGAGACCGCTACCGGCTCGGTCTCCTGTCCAACACGCAATCATTCGATCTGGAGTTCCTTCGATCGAGCGGTCTCGAGGAGCGATTTCACTCCGTCCGGTATTCCTGGCAGACCGCACTTCTCAAGCCCGACCCGCGCGCCTTCGCCGAGGCCACCGCAGCTCTCGGGTTGCAGCCCCACGAGGTCCTCATGGTCGGAGACAACTGGCGGGATGATGTCAGCGGAGCTCGCGCCGCGGGCCTTCGAGCCGTTTTCATTCGCCGCAGGGGCGGCGCGCTTTCTCACCGGGAGCGGCCTCGCGGCGAACCCTTCATCGATGATCTCCACGATCTCGAACGGCTTCTAGCGGCGGGCGAGCCGCTCTGAGGGCTGCCTGTTTTCGGGGCGGCCCGATCCGCCATCAGCCCGCGGCCTCGAGCAGCCTCATGGTCTCGTCGCGGTAGGGGGGTTCGGCGCAGGCCCCTTGAGTGCGCAATGTGACGACGCGAGCCGCAGGTCGGCGCACACCCCGGCAGGACAGGCATTCGTGCCGGGCGACAAGCATGCAGGCTGCTCCCCGAGGCTCGAGCGTCTCGACGATGATCTCGAGGATCTGAGAGGTCAACCGCTCCTGGATCTGGAGCCGGCGCGAGAGGCAGTCCACGAGGCGGACCAGCTTGGAAAGCCCTGTCTGACGCTGGGCGGGAAGGTACGCGATCGAGACCTTCCCGGTGAAAGGGAGCAGGTGGTGGAGGCAGACGGACTGGAAATCGATCTTCTGCACAACGACCAGCCCCTGCTCTCCCTCGACGGGCTCCCATGTGATGATCCCGCGGGGATCGATCGCGTAGCCGGAAAGAAGCTCATCGGCCCAGGCGCGCGCGACCCGCTCCGGCGTCCGCGCGAGGTCTTCTCCTCGGACCGCATCGCCGACGCCGTCGAGAAAGATCCGCACTGCTTCCGCCAGCTTCTGGCGGTTCACAGCGACGCTCCCTCGCCCCGGTAGAGAACCGAGCATCCCTCGACCTCCCACAGCTCGATCGAGACGAGCCCCGGGAGCGCCTTTTCGAGCCGCTTCCAGATCCACACGACGATGTTCTCCGCCGTGGGGTTCTCGATGAGCTCGTTCAGGTCCCTGTGATCGCAGCTTTCCAGAACATTCGAACGGACGATCGCCTCCATATCCGCAAAGTCGATCGTCATGCCGGTCTCCGGGCTGACTCGAGCCTCAACGGCCAGCTCCACACGGTACGAATGGCCGTGGGGAGAGAAGCACTTGCCCATGTGCTGGGGGAGATGGTGAGCCGCTTCGAAGCGGAACTGCTGCTTAACGATCATTGTCTTCCCTACCGGGGACGCGGGCCCGGCGGGAAGCCTGCGCCGCCCCGGTGGGGGAAGGAGGAGAATCGGCGCGCTTCCGCTCCGTCTCGACGCCCACGGCATCGACGATGCCGTCCAGGACCGGGGTCTCCTTGCGGACCCGCACGCACACGGCCTGGACGGGGAACTTGCTGAGGATCTCCTCTGCCAGGTGCGCCATCTCCACGTCGACGCTGTACCTCACCCCCATCTCGCGTTCCATCCGCGTCAGGCCGTGGAAGCCGTGGAAGCGGATCCCTTCGAGCAGGATCTTGTCTGGCATGCTCCCCCTGATGCGCGTTTCCTCGCGGCCTGCATTCGCCGGAGCCTGGGAGGGTCCGGATGCGGCCCCAGGGATGTTCATCGTTTCCCGCCGAGGGTAGCACGGAGCGCCCGGCCATCCCTTGTCAGCGCAAGACGGGGCCGCCGGGTGCTCCTGTCATTCCCGCGAGTGGACGACGCGTCCGTCGAACACCGTCATGTCGATCTCGATCCCAGGGATCTCCTCGGGAGGCGCCGAAAAGGGGTCGGCGGAGAGGACCACGATATCGGCGAGATGTCCGGCCATGAGCACGCCCTTGATGTTTTCCTCGAAAGAGGCCCAGGCGGCCGCCACTGTCATCGCCGTGAGGGCCTCCGCCACCTCGAGCTGGCGCGCCGCTGCCCAGGATAGTCCCCCGTCGCTGTCCGAAGCCTGCCGGGGGAACTCCACAGGCGCCGTCGCACCGTAGAGGGTGCGCAGCGGATCGAGCGGTTCGACCGGCCAGTCCGTGCCAAGGATCACGGGGGTCCCCTGATCCACGAGCGAGCGCCACGGAAAGGCGCGAGCAAGTCTCTTCTCGCCGAGCCTCTTCTGCAGCCAGGCCCCGTCGCTGAGCAACTGCGAAGGCTGCATCGAGGCAACCGCGCCAACGGAAAGGAAGCGGGGGATGTCTCCCGCAGAGACGACCTCGGCGTGTTCGATACGGTGCCGCCGGGCGCGTGCTGCCCCGCCGAGCCCGTCGAGGGCCGAAAGGGCCACGTGCACGGCGCGGTCGCCGATGGCATGCAGGGCGAGCTGGAAGCCGGACCGGTGCGCCCGCCGCATGGCATGCGCCAGCTCTTCCTCCTCCCATTGCATGGCCCCGCTCGTGGCGGGATTGTCGGCATACGGCTCGATCATCGCCGCCGTGTAAGCGCCGAGCGTCCCGTCGAGATAGGTCTTCAGAGTGTCGCAGCGGATCATCGGGTCCGTCGGGGCGAAACGCTCCCGCAGCTCCTCCGCTGCCGACAGGTTCTCCTCGAGCCGCGCCCACGCGCTGATCCGGGCCGTGAGACGCCCCTCCTCGTGAAGCTCCCGGAACGTCTTCAGAGCGCCGGGAGGGGACAGCTCATGAACGGAGGTCACACCGTGCAGGCGCAACTCGCCCAGAGCGGCCTCGAGCGCTTCGCGCCGCTCCGCGGCCGATGGAGGCGGCACGTGCGCTTCGACGAGGCCCGCAGCGGTCTCCTTGAGGATCCCTGTCGGCTGGCCTGATTCGTCTCGTACGATCTCGCCTCCACGCGGAGCGGTGGTCGTCTCTCCGATTCCCGCGATTCGCAGAGCGGCGGACGAGGCCCAGGCGACATGACCATCGACGCGGTAGAGGAGCACGGGGAGCTCTCCGAAGGCTTCATCGAGCCACTCCCTGCGCGGCCAGACCCCTCCGAGCCGCTCCTGGTCCCAGCCTCTGCCGAGCAGCCAGGCCCCTTCGGGAAGGCTCGAAGCTCTCTCGCGGAGCTTCTCGATGAGTGCCTCGCGGCTGTCGCAGCCGGTCAGGGCGGCTCGGGTCAGGGAGAGGCCCGCCATCAGGAGGTGGACGTGGCAGTCGATGAATCCGGGGCAGGCGAACCTTCCCGCCAGGTCGACCACCCGCGTCCCTCGCCCGGAGAGGTTCGACAGTCCGGCCGCTGAGCCGACGGCGACGATACGGTTCGCCCGCACCGCGATCGCCTCTGCCCGCGGTTGCCGGGGGTTGCCGGTGAAGATCCTTCCCCCCGTCAGCAACAGGTCCACAGCTCTCCCCGCCGGCCTCCTCATGCCTCCCTCGCCTCGCGCGAGTCCAGAATGTCCAGGTATTTCATCCCGCTTCCCGTGTTGAGGATCACAACCGACTCTCCTTCCCTCACGATCCCCTGCTGCCTGCAGCGGCGAAGCCCGGCGAGAGCGGCACCCCCTTCGGGACTGGCGAGCACGCCCGCTCGCCGCGCGAGGTGCCGCGCGGCATCCAGAAGCTCCCCATCGGAGACCGCCACGGCCCCACCGCCGCTTTCCCGCAGGGCCCGCAGGATCAGGAAATCACCGAGGGCCGAGGGAACGCGCAGACCGCAGGCCACGGTCCGAGGCTGCCCCCACGGCTCCGACGAGTCGGCCCCTTTCTCGAAGGCGGTGACGATCGGAGCGCAACCCTCGGCCTGAACCGAGACCATCCGCGGCGGGCGGCCCAGCTTCCAGCCCAGCTCCCGCATCTCTTCGAACGCCTTCCACATGCCGATCAGCCCGGTTCCGCCTCCCGTGGGACAGATCAGGACCGCAGGAAGCTCTCCGGATGTCTGTTCGAACAGCTCGTACGCCATCGTCTTCTTCCCTTCGATTCGGTAGGGTTCTCGGAGCGTCGAGAAGTCGAACCAGCCGTTCCGAGGCGATCCGGCGGCACGCATCCGCTGCGCGCAGTCGGCGATCGTCCCCTCGACCAGGTGCAGCCGCGCCCCATGCAACCGCGACTCGGACTGGAATGCGGTTGGCGTGTCGCGCGGCAGGTAGATCTCAACCTCGATCCCCGCCCGGGCGCCGTAGGCGGCGAGGGCGGAAGCGGCGCTTCCTGCGGAGGGGATCGCTCCCTTGCGGACTCCCCTTTCGAGCGCCGCGGTGACGGCCACGGAAAGCCCTCGGGCCTTGAACGAGCCGGTTGGATTCACGGCCTCGTCCTTGACCGCCAGCCGCGCAAGGCCCAGCTCCCCGGCCAGCTCCGGAAGATCGATCAGAGGAGTCATTCCTTCTCCGAGGCTGACCGGCTCTCCCCGCGCCGGCAACACCTCTCGGTAGCGCCACAGATCGTTCCGGCGCTCCTTCAGCGCCTCGGGCCGCAGCGTCCTGGAGGCAAGATCGAGGCGATAGCGGGCGAGCAGCGGGCCCCCGCACCCGCAAACGGTGAGCGTGAGAGAGGGATCGAATGATCGCGCGCAGCGTGCGCACTCGACCCGTTCCATGGTGGAAGCGGGAAGGCTCACCTATAATCGCAGTCTAGCCGAGGCTCCCCGAGCCGGAAGATGTCCGGAAAAGTCCCCCTGCCAGTGGTCATTGCTTGCGCCCTCGTCATCCTTTTGATCCCGGTGCTCCTCGGCGGGGCATTGTACCGGTTTTCCGAATTTCTCTTGCGCCCGCCGCGGCCGACACTCTCCCGGGGCCCCTTTGGCGAGCCGCTGCGGCGGGATGGCCGCCCGCTCGCGGTGCTTGGAGTGGCCCTCGATGATGTTCGATCATCCTCGTCGGGACCGAAGGCCGGCGCTCTGGTCACGGAGGTCCTGCTCGGCTCCGCTCGCCAGGCGGGTCTGCGAGCGGGCGACATCATCGTCGCGGCGGACGGAGAGAGCATCGCCCGGGCATCGGACCTCCATCGCGTGGTGGAAGGCCGGCGCCCCGGAGATCTCCTCGAGCTCGCCATCCGCCGGCCGGAGAGCCCGCTGGGAGGATCGAGCGGCGGAGCAGGAGCGCCCTCCACTGCACCGTATGAGGCGAGGGATCTGCAGGCTCGTCTTTCTTCCATCCCGCTCGACCCGGCGGACCTGGGTCTCGTTTCGCGAGACGTGGAATTCCCGGGCGGGGGAGGCTTGAAGGCGAGAGGCTGGTTCATCCAGGCCCCTGCACGGCCCGAAGGACCCGAGGGGACCGTCGTGATGATGCACGGCAACGCGTCCAACCGCCGGGCGGAGCTTCCGCTCGCGGGTCCCCTCCACGCCGCCGGCTTCGCTCTGCTGCTTTTCGACTTCACGGGACGTGGGGACTCGGAGGGAAACATCTGCACCTATGGCTGGCGGGAGCGAGAGGACGCCCGGCAGGCCCTGCGGCTGGCGGCCTCGCTCGTGCCCGATCGCCCGATCGGCCTGCTCGGTCGTTCCCTGGGCGGCACCGTCGCCCTGCTGGCTGCGGCCGACCCGCGCGGAGCGCGTGTCGACGTGGTCGTGGCTGACAGCCCCTTCGATTCTCTCGCGGACGAGATCTCGAGCCAGCGCGCGGAAATGCACCTGCCCGCCTGGCCCTTCGAGCCGCTGTTCTGGGAGGTCGTTCGCTGGAGGGGGGGATTCGACCCACGGGACATCGATGTGTGCCGCGAGGCGCCTCGCGTCAGTGTCCCGGTGCTGCTTCTTCATGGCACGCTCGACAACGTCGTCCCGCCCGAGCACTCCGAGCGGATCGCGAAGGCCCTGGGCGGCCCCCACGAGACGGAGATGCTCGCAGGCGCCGGACACAACGACGAGCGGCCGTCCGAGGTCGTGGACCACATCGTTTCCTTCCTGCTGCGCGAGATGCGCCGGGCTGGCGCGAACTGCCACTCGGCCGTCACGCGCGGCAGCCGCCAGTCTTTTCC
>QHYA01000148.1 GCA_003223995.1 Acidobacteriota bacterium
GGAGACGCTGCGCCATTTCGAGCACGAATTCCTCGCGATGACCAAGCTCCTCCACCCGAACCTGGTGGCGGTGCACGACTTCGGCACGGTCGAGATCTCCGATGAGCCCGGCCGCCGCCTTCCCTTCTTCACGATGGAGCTCATCGAGGGGAAGACGATCGAGAAGCATTTCGCCGCTCCCGTCGATTTCTCAGCGCTGTATCGGATCGTCGCTGGCGTGGTCCGCGCCCTGGCCTACCTCCACTCCCGCGGTCTGGTCCATAGAGACGTGAAATCCTCCAACATCTTGGTGACCATGGACAGCGCTGGGAATCCCGGCGCTGAAGGGTCAACCGGGCAGGCGGGTGTGGGAGCTGTCCACGACCCCGGTTCGAGCCCCCGATCGAGCGACCCGGCCCAGGGCTCGAAGAGGCCGCAGGCCAAGCTCATGGACTTCGGCTTGATCGATACAGCCCAGACCGCCGCTGGCCCCCGGATCCAGGGCACCGTCAGCTACCTCGCTCCGGAGATGGCCCGTGGGGGGCGCATCGACCCCCGGGCGGACCTCTACTCGCTTGGCATCGTTCTCTACGAGATTGTCACAGGCCGGCTTCCCTTCCGGGGCCACTCGCCCCTGTCGGTTATCCGCGGGCACCTCGAAGAGCCTCCCCTCCCCCCGTCCACGCTGAACAGCTCGGTCCCGCAAGGGCTGGAGGAGATCATCCTGCGCTGCTTGGAGAAGGAGCCTTCGGCCCGTTTCGCCTCCGCCAGCGAGCTCCTGGAGGCCTTCTCGAAGCTCGCCGGCGAGGAGCTGAATCCGGACTCGCCCGAGATCGGCCGCTCCTACATCCTCTCCGGGCGCTTCGTGGGGCGGGATCGCGAGATGGAGGCGCTGCGGGGATGTATCGGCGAGGCGGAGAAGGAGCGGGGCCGGCTGGTGCTGGTGGGAGGGGAGGCCGGCACCGGCAAGTCCCGCCTGCTGCGGGAGTTCCGCGTCTGGTGCCAGGTCCACGACATCCCTTTCTTCCTCGGCCGCTGCTACGAGTCCCCCGTGGTCCCCTACGGGCCGATCATCGAGGTCCTCGATGCTCTCGTGCGCCGGTGGGAAGACAGACTCGATGAGCCGATCGCCCGCCATGGCCCCGCCCTGGCGGCGCTCCTCCCCCGACTTGCCGAGCGCCCCTCGGTGCGGGACGGCCGTGCGCCGGCTCCCCTTGGTCCGGAGGAGGAGAGGCTGCGTCTTGTCTCCGCAGCCTCGGACTTCCTGGTCGCGGCTGCAGCGCAGGGTCCATACGTGCTGGCAGTGGAGGACCTCAATTGGGCAGATGAGGCGTCCTGCGATCTTCTGCGCGTTCTGGGACGCAATCTGCTGCGCGGCGGCGGCCGCGTGCTGCTCGCGGGGAGCTATCGGGACGACGAGCTGTCCCGGACCAGCCCTCTCTTCGAGCTTCTGGTCGATGGACGCGAGGAGGGATACCTGGCGGATATCTCCCTGAGGGGACTCAATCCTCAGGAGACTGAGCTCCTCGTCGGGTCGATGCTCGGAGCGCCCCCCTCCGACCAGGCCTTCACGGCCCTTGCCCGCCGGGTTCACGACGAGACCCGGGGCAACCCCTTCTTCATCGAGGAGCTGATGACGCTGCTGGTGGACGAGGGGGTCGTCACTCCCGGCCAGGGCCGCCCCCCGGCCGAATCAGAGCTGGAAGTGCTCGAGGTCCCCCGGCGCACCCGCGACGCTCTTGCCCGGCGGCTGGCCCGTCTCGACGCCGAGAGCCTCGACCTGCTGCAGGCCGCGTCTGTGATCGGAGGGGCCGAGGCCTCGCTGAGGGCCCTGGCAGAGGTCGTGGCCCGGCCGGTGGAGGAGCTGCATGGTCTGCTGGCGTCGCTGACGCGGACGAACCTGCTCGACCGCGAGATCGGGGCGGAGGGGGAGATCCGCTACCGTCCGGCCCAGACCGCGATCGCCAAGGTGGCCTCAGAGGGGATGGACCCGCAGCGTCGGACCGCCTTCCACAGACGCTACGCGGAGCACCTCGAGGGATTGACCCGGCCCGTCCCGGAGGAGCGCTTCGGACTGCTGGCGCTGCACTTCATGCGAGCGGAATTGCCGGGGCGTGCCATCGATTACCTGGTGAGGGCGGCGGACCGCGCTGCCAGGCTCCACGCCAACCGGGAGGCCCTGGCTCTGTATGGACAGACGATCGACCTGCTAGCGAGGGGGCGGGTTCCGGTCGCTGGAGGGACCCTGTCGGAGCTCTACGAGAAGCGGGGCAACCTTCAGGAGCTGCTGGGAGAGTTCGAGAGGGCAGATGAGGACTACCAGTGGATGCTCGCGCGGGCCGAGAAGGACGCGGACGAGCATCACAAGGCGCGGGCCTATCTGGACATCGGCAATGTCCTGGCGCACCGCTCCGAATACGAAAAATCCCTTGAAAGCTACGGCAAGGCTCTGGCGATCCACCGCCGCGTGGGGGCGCAACAGGAGCTGGCCGAGAGCTTGCGGCTGATCGGCCGGATCCACGCCCGGCTGGGAAACTACGCCGAAGCCCACGATCATTTCAGCCGGTCCCTCGATATCGCGCGCAAGAGCAGCAACGTGATGCTTCTCGTGCGCAACCTCACCGACCAGGGCTTCACGCACCGCGAGCAGGGGCAGATCCGCGAGTCGCTTCGGTGCTTCGGGGAGGCTCACGAGGCCGTCCAGCGAGCGGAGGACCGGCGGGGGCTGGCCGCGGTGATCCAGGGGTTGGCCCTCTGCCACGATTTCCAGGGACGGTACGGCGAGGCGGTCGCCCGCTATCAGGAATCACTCGCCATTTCGCGGGAGATCGGCGACATCCAGATGGTCGCCTCCACGGCCACTCATCTCGGGGCCCTCTTCTGCCGGATGGGGGAGCACGACCAGGGGATGCGACTGTTCGACGAGTCTCTCGACATCACCCGCCGGATAGGAACGCGCGAGGGGGTCATCCCCAACCTGCACAGCATCGCTGCCCTGCATCTTTCGCAGGGCCGCTACGAGAAGGCTCTGGAGGTGGCCGAGGAGGCGCTGCGCACGGCCCGGCGGATCGGGAAGCGTGACGATGCCGCGATCGCGCTGAACACGATCGGTGCGGTCTACATGAGGGTCGGCGACTATCAGTCCGCCGGCAGGTGCCTCGAGGAAGCCCAGCGGATCATGCGCGAGATCCGCAGCCAGAGATGGCTGGCCGTCTTCCTCACCGACCTGGCGGAGTTCCGTCTCGCCACGGATCAGCCGGAAAAGGCACGCGAGCATTTCAAGGAGGCCTGTTTCATCGCCCGCAGGATCGGCGATCGCCGCCGTGAGACCGTCGGCATGATCGGCCTCGCGGAGTCCTACCTGAGGGGGAAAGACTTCGACCGGGCGGCTGCCGCTTGCCGAAAAGGGCTCACTCTGGTGGAGGAGAGCAGACTGAAGAAGCAGTGGGCCGACGGGCTCGCCTTGCGGTCCCGCATCGAGATCGAGAGGCCCGGGGGGGACCTCGTCGCCGCCTCGGCCGACCTGCGGCAGGCCCTGGCGATCGCCGGGGAGCTGAAGGACACCGACCTCACGTGGCAGGCCCAGCACCTCATGGGCAAGGTCCTGTTCCGCCTCGGGGACCGCGCCGAAGCGGAGGGCGCTTACCGCTCGGCTTTCCTCTACCTCGACGGGGCTTACAACCGCCTCCCCGAGAAATGGCGGCGCACCTTCTACCGCGATCCGCGCCGGCGCGCTTTCTCCTTGGAATGGGAGCGGCTGAAGATCCGCCCCTCGGAGAGGCCGTCTGAGGCGGTTTCAGGAGGCCTCGCCGCCTTCGAGAAGCTCCGGAAGGACTACGAGAACCTCACCCGGCTCCTGGAGATCAACAAAAAACTCAACTCCACCCTCCAGCACTCCGTCCTGCTGCGTACGATCATCGACACGGCGATCGAGCTGACGGGGGCGGAACGAGGCTTCCTCATCCTCTCCCGGCCCGACGGGATGGTCTTCGAGGTGGCCCGCACGGCGAGGGGGGAGGAGGTCCCGGAGCCAGAGAGGGGGGTTTCCCGCTCGATCGCGCAGATGGCCGTCCGGGAAGGCCGGCCGCTTCTGACCACCGATGCCAGAGAGGACCCGCGCTTCTCCGCCTCGGCCTCGGTGCACCAGCTTCAGCTCCGCTCCGTCGTCGCCATCCCCCTGCGGCAGAAGGGGGAGGCCGCCGGGGCCATCTACCTCGACAGCCGGCTGTCGGAGGGGATCTTCAACGAGGAGCATCAGCGACTGCTGACGCTGTTCGCCGACCAGGCCGGGATCGCCCTCGAGAACGCGCGGCTCTACGACGAGGCAGAGTCCCGCGGGCGCCAGATCGAGCTGCTCAACCGGGAGCTGGAGCGGACCGTGGCCGAACAGCGGGAGGAGATCGCCGGCGTGCGCGAGCAACTGGCCGACCTGCACTCGAGCATCGAGATGCGCTACCACTATGACAACATCATCGGCAAGAGCCGCCCCATGCAGGCGGTTTACGCCGTCCTGGACAAGGTCATGGACAGCCGCATCCCGGTTCTGATCACGGGCGAGTCCGGCACGGGCAAGGAGCTGATCGCCAAGGCGCTGCATTTCAACGGCCCCCGGAAGAAAGAGCGGCTCATGACCGTCAATTGCGCGGCGTTCACCGAGACCCTGCTCGACTCGGAGCTGTTCGGCTACAAGAGAGGGGCTTTCACGGGAGCCGACCGGGACCGAAAGGGAATCCTCGAGCTGGCCCACAAGGGGACGCTCGCGCTCGACGAGATCGGCGACATGCCACTGTCGATGCAGTCGAAGCTGCTGCGGGCCCTCCAGGAAGGGGAAGTGCTTCCGATTGGAGGGAAGGAGGTCATCCGCGTGGACGTGCGGGTGATCGCCGTGACCAACCGCGACCTGCGCCAGCGGATCGCCGAAGGGCTGTTCCGAGAAGACCTCTTCTACAGGCTGAACGTGGCGAACATCCACATCGCCCCCCTGCGCGAGCGGCGGGAGGACATCCCACTGCTGATCGAACACTTCCTCGAGAAGATCGCCGCCGAGGAGGGAAAACCGCGCAAGAATCTGGACGGGGCGGCCCTCCGCCTGCTTTTAGCTTACGACTGGCCAGGGAACATCCGGGAGCTGGAGCACGAGGTCCTGAAGCTCGTGACCTTCAGCACGGGCACCGTCATCGGTGAGAGAGAGGTTCGAGACAACAGCGGGATCTTCCAGCCCCCGATCGTCCGTCAGGCAGATGCTTCCAGCGGTGCACAAGGGGGACCGATCAACGGCGAGCCGGGCGAGGAGGCCAAGACGCTCAAGGAATCCGAACGGCGGCAGATCCTGCGCGCCCTCGAGACAGCCGGGGGGAATCGCACGCTGGCAGCGAGGATCCTCGGGATCAACCGAGCGACCCTCTTTCGCAAGCTGAAACGACTCGAACTGCCACAGTGACGTTGCAGACTGCGACTCGCTCGCGGTGTTGCACCCACGATCTTGAGTCCAGTCACGGCCTCCGCGGGTGAAAGAAACCTCGATAAGTTCAACCTCTGATGAGAGTTGACCCCTCTCAGCACCACGTTGGCGAGGCGATGGCACGGTCGTTGCTCATAACTACAGACGAAAAGGCAAAACGCCCCGAGGAGGGAGATACCGGTGGAAAGGAAACCTGAAACCTTTAGAGACGAAGGGATTCAGGACCCCTCCCCCCAGAGAAGACTTTCCCTGGTATCTCCTGCTTCGGGCGCCCCGCCGAGATAAACGAAGGCTCCTTTAACGAGGGCCCACCAGCTCAAGATCCGCCGAGCCCGGCCAACAGGTCGGGCTCGAAGCGTGTACAGCGGCCATATTGACCGACCGATCTTGATCCGACCGCTACCCGATCGTCTTCCGGGGTCGGGCTCGAAGCGCTTGGAGCGCTTAGAGCCGTTCACATTGACGCTCCGCGGGGGGTCGACTATCCTGCCTGTGGGACACTTCGAGCCCGGAGAGCGTTCGCCGGCGGATCGACGACCGGGGGAGGGACGATGCAATCGCGGGGGTTGACCCGCGGCCTGCTCATCAGCCTCTGCTTCGCTCTGAGTGGGCCCGTGCCCGGAGCCAAGGGCGCCGGATCGGCGCCTCCCCCCGAGGAAGCCCGCCGTCTCGTGGTTGAAGCCTTCGAGTCGGGACGTCCTTCCCTCCTCGCGCCTCTTCTCCCCGCGAACGCGAAGGTCCACCTCTCCTTGCGGACGATCGGCCCGGCCCGCGGTCTGTACGGCGGCGGGCAGCTCGTCGTGCTGCTGCAGCAGTTCTTCTCGCGCTGCCAGCCGGAGGAGTTCAGGGCGTCTCCGGCGGAGCGGGAGTCCCCCACTGCGCCTGTCAACCTTCACGGCCTCATCGTCTGCCGCAGCCCCGAAGGGAAGATCGCCGTGAAGCTCAACCTCGTCCTCGAGCCATTCGGAGAGAACTGGAGGTTGAGCGAGGTCTGGGAGACCGGTTGAGAGAAGGCGCAAGCAATCGGACCTCCTTCTCCTTGACGCTCGGAACGATCGCCCTCGCCGCGGGAGGGTTGTCCTCCCACGGCAAAGGGC
>QHYA01000149.1:0-6144 GCA_003223995.1 Acidobacteriota bacterium
CTCACCACCTCGTCGCCTCCTTCCGCAGCACGCTCGAGGAAACGGTCGTCGCGGACCTCCTCGTCCAGCTGGTGGACCTGTCGCATCCGGAATACGAGGAGCAAATGCAGGTGACGCGCGGTGTCCTGGCCGAGATGGAGCTGCTCGATCGGAGGTCGCTGCTGGTGTTCAACAAGTGCGACCTCGTGCAGGAAGGGGCGAGTGAGCGAGCGAGAGAGCTGTATCCGGAGGCTTTCTTCATCTCGGCGCTGTCGGGAGAGGGGATCCCGTCCCTGGCGCGGGCTATCGGGAAGATCGTCCGGCACGCCCTCGAGGGCAGGAAAGCTCCCGGAAGGCTCAGGCGGGAGGCAACCGCATGAGCCGCAGAATGCGCGTGGGGGTGATCTTCGGAGGCCGCTCCGTCGAGCACGAGATCTCTCTCATCTCCGCCCGCTCCGTCATGGGGGCGATCAACCCGGAGTGTTTCGAGGTCGTGCCGATCGGCGTGACCAAGGACGGCCGCTGGCTGACCTCGGGCGACCCGCTGCGGCTTCTCCAGCAAGACACTCGCGGCGAGGGGGCCGGCCGGGCCGGCGTGCGTCCCATGCTGCCCGGGCTGTCCGGTTCACAGAGCGTGAAGCCGGCCGGCCCGCGGGCCGCCTCCTCGGCCGGCAGCGAGGAGGGAGCCTCGGGATCGGGCAGTCTGGATGTGGTCTTTCCCCTCGTTCACGGCATTTACGGCGAGGACGGGACGCTTCAGGGCTTGCTGGAGATGGCGGACCTCCCCTATGTCGGGGCGGGAGTGCTCGGCTCGGCGCTGGGAATGGACAAGGATGTATCCCGGCGGCTGTTCGCCCATCATGGGCTGCCGGTCGTTGCGACTCGACGGATCGGACGGAACGAGTGGTCCCGGGAAGGCCCGTCCTTCTGGCAGAGCACGATCGTTTCGGAGATCGGGTTGCCATGTTTCGTCAAGCCCGCGGGCAGCGGCTCCTCCGTCGGGGTGAGCAAGGTCGCCTCCGCCGCCGCCCTGACGTCGGCCGTTGAGATGGCGTTCGAGTACGACCGGAAGGTGCTCGTGGAACGGGCGGTGGAGGCCCGCGAGATCGAGGTGGCAGTGCTCGGCAACGATGATCCGGCCGCTTCGGTTCCCGGGGAGGTGGTCCCCTGCGGGGAGTTCTACGACTATCAGGCCAAGTACCTCAAGGAATCGCAGCTTCTGGTTCCGGCCCCCCTCGAGGCGGCGAAAGCGGAGGAGGCTCGGCGGCTGGCCCTGGAAGCCTTCCGCGCGCTCGAGCTGGCCGGCATGGCTCGCGTGGACCTCTTCCTCGACCGCGCGAACGGACAGTTCTACATCAACGAGATCAACACGCTGCCCGGCTTCACGCCGGTGAGCATGTACCCACGGCTGTGGGAGGCGAGCGGCCTGTCCTACCGCGATCTGGTCAGCCGGCTTATCTCCCTGGCGCTGGAGCGGTACAATCAGCACAAGCTCCTGAAGACGAGCTACAGTCCCTCGGGGTAGATTCCCGCGGGGCGAATGGGGTCCTCGAAGGCTCATGATTGACGGTTCTGTCCTCGTCCTCAACAACCTGTACCAGGCTGTCCACATCACGTCGGTCCGCAAGGCCTTCACGCTGCTGTACAAGGGCCAGGTGGTCGCCGTGGACACGGACTTCCGCACCTATGGCTGGGAGGACTGGTGCGACATTCCTCCGGGTGCGGACGAAGAGATCGCCGTCACCCCCTCGCTCCGGATCCGGATCCCCTGGGTCATCCTGCTGCCGCACTACGACCGCGTGCCGCGCCAGGAAGTCCGCTTCACTCGGAAGAACATCTATTTCCGCGATCGCAACCGCTGCCAGTACTGCGGGCGCAGGTTCTCCCCGAAGGAGCTGAACCTCGATCATGTGGTCCCCCTGTCGCGAGGAGGCAGGTCCACCTGGGAGAACGTGGTCTGCTGCTGCTTCGCCTGCAACCACCGAAAGGGAAGCCGGCTCCCGCAGGAAGTGGGGATGAGGCTGATCCGGCGGCCGGACAGGCCGCGCTGGCATCCCCTCGTCCGCCTTGCTCTCTCCAGTCCCGCCCACGAGTCCTGGAAGACGTTCCTGGACGTGGCCTACTGGAACGTCGAACTGAAGGAGGAGTGAGCCGCGCCGTCACGCTCGCTTTCTGCCGAATCCCTGGGTCACTCTCAGCTTCTCCATCCTCCGATAGAGTTTCTGGCGGTTCCAGCCGATCTCCCTCGCCGCGTCCGCGACGTTCCCGCGTGAGGCGACGAGGCATCTCTCGATCATCCCTTTCTCGCAGGGATGGAACGCGATGGGCGCGGAGGGCACTCCCTCGTGTGAGCGAACGGCAGGGGACAGTTGTCCCGCTCCGATCGTCTCCCCGTCAGTGAGAGCTGCGGCCCTCTCGATCTCGTTCGACAGCTCCCTGACGTTGCCAGGCCACTCGTATTCGACAAGCGTCTGGAGCGCCTCTTCGGAAAGCTGCAGGGCCGCCCCCCGGCAGGCTGCTGCGCGGCGGAGGAAGTGCTCCGCGAGAGGAGGGACGTCGTCCGGCCTCAGCCGCAGCGGCGGCAGCTCGATCGCAGCCCCCCTCAGCCTGTAGTAGAGATCTTTCCGGAACCGATCTGCGAAGAGCAGGGAAGAGAGGTCGCGGTTCGTTGCCGTGACAATCCTCGCGTCGGTGGGAACATGGCTCCGGCCTCCGAGCGGCCGCACCTCTCCCTCCTGCAGGACGCGAAGCAGTTTCGCCTGGAGGGAAAGCGGAAGCTCACCGATCTCGTCCAGGAAGAGCGTTCCCGCCGCCGCCTGCCGGAAGAGTCCCTCATGGTCGCGTTCGGCCCCTGTGAAAGCGCCGCGGACGTGGCCGAACAGCAAGCTCTCGAAGAGGGCCTCCGGGATCGCTGCGCAGTTCTCGCTGACGAAGGGACCGGCGGCACGCCTGCTTTCTTCGTGCAAGGCCCTGGCGGCCAGCTCCTTGCCGGTCCCGCTCTCCCCGACGATCAGCACAGGCAGAGGAGTCCCCGCCAAGAGGCGGAGAAGACGCCGCACTTCCTGAATCGCCTGGGAGCAGCCGACGAGACGGTCAGCCCCGAGGCGGGCGTTTCGAGCCCCCTCGGCGGATCCGGAGGCAGTTGCCGGAGGGCGTCCCGAGAGCGCATTCGACCCCGTCACGACGGCAGCGGCGATCCTCCCCAGGGCAGTTGCCAGGCACAACTCGGCCTCGCTGGGCCTCAGCCTGCGGCTGCTGCTCGTGAGGTGGAGGAGCGCCCCCTCACACGCCCCGCTGCTCTGGAGCGTGCCGGCGCTCGTCGCGCTGCCATCCTCCGCCGAGATGGGGACGCCTGAAAGCGGGATGCAGACGACCGACAGTGGTGGTTCGAACGCCACCACCGAGGAACCGCTCCGCAGGGCCTCCTGAACAACCCAGGGGCAGGGGAGGGCAGTGCCGAGTTCCTCTCCTCGGACGGCGCCGCGAGAGAGCGCAATACGGCTCTTGCCGGCACCGTGCAGCAGAAGGACAGCGGTCTCGGCACAGAAACCGTGCCTGGCGCCCTCCAGGGCGTCCTCTGCCAGCTCTGTTCCCCTTCTCTGGCCCAACTCCGGCGTCGGCACGGACAACAGCAGCGGAGGGACAGAAGATTCCGTGAGACGCAGAGCCCCCACCGGCGTCCGCCCCGAGCACTTCTTTTCAGGGAATGCTCCCCTCTTGGCTGCTGCGGTGTCTGTGGACATGCCGCGGGCTGATCTCCAGGCGCGTTGACTCCAGGCAGCGCCGGCGGCTATCTTCGGGGCGAAGGAGCGGGCTGTCCCCTTGCGCAGCGAGTCGGTTTCTCATCTCGAGGAGAACCAGCCTTTCCGGGAGGCGAGAGCCGGGCTCGGCCGCCTGACCGCCTGGGCCGGATCGAGGTTCATCCCATTGCATCATCCTCATCCTCCAGGCTGAACTCCCTGACATCCTCGTTCCCGCATGTCTGGCAGAGAGCCTCGATGACCGTCTGCCCGTCGATTTCGTACACATAGCAAGGCGACGAGCAGTTGCGGCAGATCAGGAAGTCCACGATGCGTTCTTCATTGGCCATGTCCCGGTTCTCTCCGATGATCATTAGATAACATCCGTGCCGGAGAGCTGCCGCGCAAGTCCCCCCTCCAATTGACACTCCGAGGCCACCCCCGTAATCTTCCAACCTCCTGCAGGCGGCCTCTTCAGTGACCGGTGTCGCGAGGAGAACAAAGCCGAGAGAGAAGCGAATGTTTCTTCGACCGAAGCGCCTACGCTGGCGGCTCCTCGTGGTATTTCTCGCTTTTTTCCGGGGTTGGGTTCCGTCGATCGCAGACACGGTCGTTCTGCGCGATGGCTCGCAGATCAGCGGTGAGGTCCTCGGACTGGACTCCGAGAAGCTGACCCTGCGCGACCCCGGAGGCGCCGTCAGGTTACTGCTGCGGTCGCAGATCTCGAAGGTGCTCTTCGAGCCGGCAAACCCGCCGCTCAAGATCGAAGTCCGCTGCGCCGCTGCGGATGACGAGCTGGACCTTCTTCTCAACGGAGACGCGGTACTAGAAAGGGCGGGACCTCTGGGCACCGGGTGGGTGGATGTCTCGGAGAAGGCGCGCAACGGCAACAACGAGTTCCGCGCGCGGGTCCGTAACGAGCGAACATCCTGGGCGTACCGATGGGAGCTGCGCGTCAACGGCAAGGTGACCGTTTTCTCCTGCGGTCAGCCGGGGATCAAGGGGAAGGGATGTACCTGCTGCGGGCTGCGCGGTGACGAGAGAGGAGTGATAGACCGGATCGATCCCATCTGGGTGCACGTCGACCGCTCCGTTGGAAAGGCGGAGATCCTGGGCCAGTAACCCCCCGGGTTCGTCCCTGATGGAGTACTACCGTCCCCCCTACCGCTCGCGCGGCCCGATTTCCACCTTCTTCAGCAACACGCCGGATGGGTGCAGGGGCCTGATCGTCGCCTGCGTCGCGGTCTTCGGCCTGCAATGGGTCGTCTGGCTGGGATCGAGCGAAGGCGATATGTACGAGCTTCTGCTGAGATACTTCGGGCTGAACGCCTATCTCTTCGTCCACGGCTGCCTCTACCAGGCCGTCACATACCTGTTCCTGCATGGGGACATCTGGCATATCGGCTTCAACATGCTCACTCTCTGGATGTTCGGCTGCGAGATGGAGCGGTTCTGGGGGACCAGACGTTTCCTCCGATACTACGCCGTGTGCGGGGTGGGCGCCGCCCTTGCAACCGTCGCGATTGGCCCCTTCTCCCCCCCTCCGCTTGTGCCGCTGTCTGCACCGAAGACGATCGGCGCCTCCGGGGCCATCCTAGGCGTCGTTCTGGCCTACGGACTGACCTTTCCGGAACGAATTATCTTGTTCAACTTTTTCATTCCGATGCGGGCGAAATACTTCCTCATCGTCATCATTGCGATGCAGGTTCTTTTCTTTCGGAGCTACATGGCGAGCGGAGTAGCCGCCATCGCCCACCTCGGCGGAATGCTGTTCGGCTACCTTTACCTCAAGAGGGTCTGGAGAGTACGTGCGCTGCTGGAAGAGATCCGATGGCGTCTCAGACGGCGGCGGTTTCGGCTGATCGGTCGCGGCCGGGACCGCGATTCGTATCCCTTTCACTGAGATCGGCCGTCATGGAGCAATGAAGCAGCTGCCGGGGCCGGGTGACCGCTCCCGCGCGTTCAGCGATTGTCAGGGCTCCGCCGTCCTCTCCAGCATCTCTCGGATCAGGTTCTCCGCTCGCTCGTCGCTCATGTCCTGACCGAGCGTGATGAAGCGGTAAGGGGACCAGCCGGCCGGGTCCCGTTCGGTGTAGTAGAGGCGCCCGTTCTGGCGGAAGAGGAAGGAAAGTCGGCCCCCGCTGTTATACCCCTCTGGCTCTCCGGGAGACGAGGACTGATCCTTCGGCGAGGCGAAATCGTTCCGATATCCGATGGGCATTGGCTCGTCTCGCCCCCCGAAGCGGCTCATGCCGCCTCCTGGCGCCGGGTTCCGGAGGAACGCGAAGAGGATGTCGGAGCTCTTGGGGGCCGCGCCGGCATCGGTGCTTCCTCCCCCATCCGAGACGGTCTCGCAAGGGGAAAGCACGATCTGGTTGGGACCGCGGACGGGCTTCCCCGTGGCATCCATCTGGAGCTGATAGAA
>QHYA01000149.1:6155-16390 GCA_003223995.1 Acidobacteriota bacterium
GTTCCAGCGGCTCCACGCCGCCGCTGCGCGCCCGGTGCCTGCCGGCTCGGCGCTGATGCTTGGAGAGATGTCGGCGAGAGGATCTTCGGTGCCGGGAATGACCCGAGAGCTGGTCGGTCCATCGGGAGTCTGAAGAACGTGAACGATCTCGCTCCCTCCCGCTGCGAGGCTCTCGCTGCTGAGCCGGTGCACGGAGCCCGAGGGGGAGAGAGACGAAACGGCAGCTCGCACCGGCGTCGCGCAGAGCAACGCCAGGGCACATGCCATCGTCCGGCCCGCCCGGCCGGATTGGCGACGTGCCGCGCCGGGGCCGCCCCTCAGGCTTTCAACGTGATGATTCCGCTGACATCCACCGCGCAAAGAAAATCCCTCAGGAAAGGCATTTCCGGATACTGCTTCTGGAGGCGGTTGAAGAACTGATCACGCCTCTCGCTGTCGCCGACGAGATGAGCGATCTCGCCCAGCAGGTAATAACAGTTCTTCTCGATGTCCGCGTAGCCCTCGGCAAGCGCCATTTCCAGCGCCTTCTCTCCGAGCCGGGCAGCGTCGGCGTATTCCCGCAGGCGCATCCTGGCGTAGGATAGGTCCTGGAGACAGTCGGTCCGGCAGCGGCGATCGCCTGTTTCCTCCGCGAGCCGCAGCGCCTCCTCGATCCACCGAACCCCGCGGCGGAGCTGCCGCCGCAGCAGCAGGCAGTAGCCGATGTTCTCCTTGAGTATGGCCAGGGAGAAGCGGTTGTCCCCCTTCTCCCGCCGCCGCAAGGCGAGTGCGCGTCGATACTCCCTCAAGGCCTGGTCGAGAAGCGACTGGCTCAGGGAGATATTGCCAAGAAGGTTGTGGCACATGGCGAGAGAGCTGATCTCCCGCCGGCGCTTTGCGATCTCCATCGCCCTGCGGGCGTAGGAGAAGGCCCGCGCGAAGTTGCCCTGTTTTCTCAGCGAGACGGCGAGGTTGTAGGAGGCGCCGAGGACGACTCGCTCGTTGCGGCTGCGCAGGATGATCTCGCGGAGTCCCTTCTGGGCCGAGCGGACCTCTCCGATCTCGAGGCGGACCATGCTGAGATTGGAGATGGCCTCGAAGACCATCTCGGCATCCCCGATCATCCGGGCGATGTCGTGCGCTTCGATGTATTCGCCAAGGGCTTCATGGAACAGTCCTCGGCGCACCTTCTCGGCGCCTCGCGCGGCATGAGAGCAATAGCTCTCCCTCAGGTTCTGAAGCATTCGCTCCACACTAACTAACCGTCGTTCTCGCTGGTGCGAACTCGGACTCGAAGATGGCCAGGATCTTGAAGAGCGTGTCGAGGCTCACCTTGTATTCGCCGGTCTCCATTCTGCAGAGATCCGACTGCTGGATGCCGATCCGCGTCGCTAGCTCCGATTGGGTAAGCTGGTGGGCTTTCCTCAGCTCCCGGATCTTCAGCCCGACGAGAACTTGCTGGCGCATCTTGGTCTGTCGAGCGGTCACGGATCCTCCTGCCATCAGATCCTACCTTGGCTGGAGAGAGGGAGTTTCATCCCATGGTGACATACGCCCTCTGTTCAGCCTCGTCAAGGATTCTAGCGGGATGGGGCTCCAGCATGAAGCGGCGAAAGCGCATCTGCCATGCCGAAAAGGCAAAAAGGTGCTTGACAACCCAGGCTCATAAACCTAGTATCCGGCTATTGCTGTAGAAGAAGTACCAGGCTCTCGTAGTTCGGATCCAAATCCGGCCTCCCAATGGGTGGCTTCTTTGAGAGTGCGGTCCCCCCTGGGTAAGGTCGCGTAAATCTCGCGTCAAAAACTAATTGCACCGTATGTACTCCGAGCCTAGGTCCAAGTCAAGGAGTAAGGAGGTTCGGGAGGAGCTTCGGGGAACAAAGCTGGGCTTGGAGTCGATTCGCGGTCGCTCCGGGGGGAGAACCGATGGACTCGCCTCAGAATGAACGTCTGACAGTTCTTTCTCGCTATTTCTCGGAGATTCGGGAATATCCCCTTCTCACGAAAGACCAGGAGGTCGACCTCGCCAAGGAGGTCCGTGAAGGGGATCACAGGGCCCTCAACCAGCTCGTGCAGTCCAACCTCAGCTTCGTCGTCAAGGTGGCCAGCGAGTACCGGAACCTCGGGCTCCCCTTCGAAGACCTGTTGAACGAGGGGAACCTCGGGCTCATCGAGGCCGCCCACCGCTACGACCACTCGAAGGGGACCAAGTTCATCACCTACGCCATCTGGTGGATCAGGAAGTCCATCCTGAGGGCCCTCTCGGAACATGCTCTGGTGAGGGTCCCCAGCTACCAGATGAAAAAGGTCAAGGAAGTCCGGGACGTGGAGCGCCAGTTGCGGCGGGAGCTGGGGCGCAAGCCCAAGCGGGAAGAGATCTGCGCCCAATTGGACTCGACCGTCGCCAAGGTCGACGAGATCCTTCAGCTCAGCCTCCGCGAGCTCTCCCTCGACGAAAAGGTCGGCAAGGAACGTGACACCCCGATTGTCGAGTATCTGGCGGACGACGACGTCATCACCCCCGAGGACAAGCTCATCAAGAGAGAGAACAACAGTCTCGTCCAGAAGGCGCTGTCGACCCTGACGGCTCAGGAGCAGACCGTCATCGTGCACAGGTTCGGCATGGCTGGAGGCAAGGTGATGACTCTCAAGCAGATCGGCGAGCGCATGGGGATCAGCCGCGAACGAGTCCGGCAGATCGAGGCGCAGGCCAAGGCGCGGCTGAAGAAGGCCTTCGCGCGTCCCCATGCCATGCTGTCGCCTTCAAAGAAGCTCTATCCCAACAAGGTACTCAAGAACCGCACGAGCCTGAAGATCGGTTGACCGCCGGAAGATCGTCCAGACGGAGGCCCGCACGCCCTCACCCCGGGAGGCGGGCAAGTGTGTCAGCGGCGCGGGAGAGGGCTTTGCTCTGTCTGCTGGCGGATCCGCTCGAGCGTAGCCTCGCCGCGTTCCTGACCGAGCTGCAACGGATCATCCCCTTCGACTCGGCCGTCATCTGGGCCTCCCTGGACGAGGAAACGCCGGAGCCGCGAGCGTGGCGGCGGGTGCAACCGGGGGGCGCGCTGGAGGAAACCGAGCTTCCCCCAGGGGTCCAGCCCCCGTCGCCGACTCCTCTGCGACCCGATTCCGAAGTCGTTGATCACCTCCTCGTCGCTGCCCAGGCGCATCGGGAGATGCTTTTCGAGCCGGGCGATCCGCCTATGCTCGTGCCCCAGGTTCCTCGGGGGATCGCCTCCGAGCTGAGCGATCCCTTCCTGCTCGCGAGGCTGCTTCCTCTGCGTTGTCGCCGCGTCCTGCGGCTCTCCTTTCCCCTCTCGCCGGACGAGCCACTTGACTTGCTTCTTGGGCGCGAGGGCGACGAGCCGTTCCGTCAGGACGAGATCGAGGCCGCGGAGCCGCTCTGGCAGGCGCTGCTGGTCGCCGTCCGCCGCGGCAGGCAAGAGCGGCTTTCAACGAACCTCTCGCGCGAACGGTCCTCTGAGCTGTCGGCGCTGCTGGAAGTCGTGCGGACGGCGGGGAGGGCGCTGGAGTTCGACGAGCTCCACGAGGAGTTCCGGCGGGAGGCCGGCAGGGATCCTGGCTTTTCGCAGGTGCGGTTCCACCACCTGCCAGGCTACGATCCGGAGGGACTGCTCCTCTCCCGTTCGCCGGAAATCTTCGAAACGCTCGCGTTGTTTCGCCGAGGGGAGAAGGCCGGACTACTGGCGGCGGTCGCCGAAAAGGGATTCCTCTCGGAGTCGATGTCCCGGATCCTGACCGCAGCCGCAGGACAAGCGTCGCTGACCATCGACCGCCTTCAGTCCGGGGCGGAAGCTCATGAGAGGCAGCTTCGGGCCGTCATCGATTCGATGTCCGATGGCGTCATCATGACGGATCTCGACTCGCGGGTCGAGACGCTCAACAAGGCGGCCCGGGAACACCTGCGGCTCTTCACGGGGATGGAGGAGCCGGAAGACCTCGCCAGTTTTGGAGGGAGCGACTTCCACGACTTCTCGGCGGAGATTCTGGCCGGGACAAGAAGAAATGCCAGCCTCGAAGTGTCGTTGCCATCCTCGCGGCGGGTCCTCAGGCTCACAATCAATCCATTATTGGGGCCGAAGGGAGCGGCGGCCGGGCTCGTGGTCGTGACCTCGGATATCACCGAAGCGCGCGCCCTGCAGGAGCAGATCCAGCAGGCGGAGAAACTCTCGTCCCTGGGCGAGATGATTTCCGGAGTGGCGCACGAACTGAACAATCCCCTCGCGGCGGTGATGGGATACGCGCAGCTCCTGCAATCCTCGCGCGTCGGCCCGGAGGTGCACCGGCGGCTGCAGATCGTCGCCTCAGAGGCGCAACGCTGCCAGAGTATCGTCCGGAACCTGCTCTCCTTTGCCAGGAAGCACCGTCCCGAGCGGCGCCTGCTTTCGATGAACGAGGTCGTGCTGTCGGTACTGTCCCTGCTCGCCTACCAGCTCCGGGTGGAGGGGGTGGAGGTGGACGCCCGGCTCGATGACCGCCTGCCCCCGGTGCACGGTGATTTCCACCAACTCCAGCAGGTCTTCCTGAACGTCATCACGAACGCTCAGCAGGCGATGAAGAACGGCGAGGGGAAGAAGCGTCTGTTGGTGCGCAGCGGCATTGCCGGCGACCGCGTGCGCGTCGAGGTGCAGGACACCGGTCCCGGCATCGCCCCCGAGGACTTGCCGAGAGTCTTCGATCCCTTCTTCACGACCAAGGAGGTAGGCCAGGGGACAGGACTCGGGCTGTCGATCGTCTTTGGCGTGGTCGACGCGCATGGGGGCAAGGTGAGCGCTCGTGCCGAGCCCGGCTGCGGGGCGACTTTCATCGTGGAATTGCCTCGAGGGGGGGCGGCCAGCGATGCTTGCTCCGTGGAGACGGCCGAGCCGCTGCCCCGAGCCCTTCCATCTAAGTCGATCCTTGTTGTCGAGGACGAGGAAGCCGTCTCGAGCTTGCTGCGCGACGCTCTGACAGACGAGGGTCACCGCGTCGATACGGCTAGCGACGGCGAGAAGGCACGGGAAAGGCTTGCGAGAAAGGACTACGACCTGGTCATCACCGACCTGAAGATGCCGAACGAAGGAGGCCGCAAACTGTACGAGGAGACAGTCGTGGTTCGCCCTGACCTTGCCCGCCGGTTCCTCTTCGCGACAGGAGACGTGGTTTCCGGTGAAACCCGGCTGTTCTTCGAGAGGACGGGCCTGCAGTATCTGGAGAAGCCCTTCAACGTTCGGGATCTCAGGAGGTTGGTCCGCCAGATCCTGGCCGAGGGCTGACGGCCAGCCCTCAGGCCCGAGCGTGCGGCCGGGGGCGAAAACCCCTACCGACCACCTCGCCCCTCTCCGATCCGATGTGTCGCCTCCAAGAGCGCGTTGCAGCCAGCTCGGGCGTTTTGGGCGGCCCTCGCGACCATGTCGCTCCCCTCGGATTTGGAGCGCCGCAACCGAAACCGGCCTGCGCCAGCTCGGCCGTTTCGGGCGACGCTTGCCAAATCCGGGTTGCACGCCGCAGCGACGGGATGGTAGAAGGCGCGGGGTGACTCGCCTGCGCCTGAGCTCCCCGGCGGCTGTCTTCCTTTGCTCGCTCCTGCTCGTCTCGATCGGCTCGTCCTTCTACCTCGGCTCATCCGCGGCGGGAGCGGGTTACGCCTGGCGCGGCCTGCCCCTCGACGACGCTTGGATCCACCTCGTTTATGCGCGAAGCATCGCCCGGGCCGAGCCCTTCCAGTACAACCCGGGCGAGTGGGAGACGGGATCGACAAGCCCTCTCTGGGCGCTGGTCCTTTCCCCCGCCATCGCGCTGGGCCTTCCCCCTGTCGCCTCGGGGAAGCTCCTCGGCATTCTCTTCACGGCAGCCGCCTCGGCCGTGGGGTACCGGCTCGGGACCCATCTGGGAGACAGCCTTGCCGGGCTCATGTTCGCCGCAGCGATGCCCCTTCTCCCCTATCTCGATTTCGCAGCGGTCTCGTGCACGGAGGTGCCGCTCTTCATCTTCCTCTTGCTGGTGACGATCGACCTCGCAGTGACCGAACGATGGCGGTGGGCGGGTGCTGCGGCCGGGCTTGCGATCCTTGCCCGGCCCGAAGGTTACCTGCTTCTGCCCTTGCTGGGCATCACCCTCGCCGTCCGGTTCCTTGCGAGCCGATCGAGCGATCAGACCCCCTGGAGGAAGCTGCTCCTTGACGGCGGCAGCGCTCTGGCACCGGCCCTGCTCGTCATCACCCCCTGGGTGGGATACTGCCTCTGGGCTTCGGGAAAACCGCTGCCGGCCACCTTCTACTCCAAGGCCCAGTGGCTCGGCTTTCTGAACATCGACCAGCTCCAGAAGATCGGCGGGTTCCTTCTCTTTCAGCCCTTCTCGGGATCTTCGATTCCCAATCCTCTCCTGAAAGCTGCTGGGGCAGCCGCCGGGACCGTGCTGTTTGCCGCCGGCCTGACGGCGCTTTACAGATCCGGGCCGGCCGCGTTCGTCCTGCTCGGACTGTTCTCGCCGGTGTTCTACTACGCTCTGTCGCTGGAGCTCCCTCTGGGGTTTTTCGCCGAGCTTATGAGGGCCGGCTCCCTGCTGAACTTCTATTACTCCCGCTACATGCTTCCGGGTCTGGCGCCCTTCCTCCTGACCTCTCTCATCGGCCTGTTCAGCCTCGAGCGGCTGCTGACCTCCCGGTTTTCTTCCTCTTCTTTCTCTTCCTCGCAGCAAGAGACGGCCCCGCGGCCGGCAGCACCTCAGCGCCGGGCCGGATCCCGCCCAGCCGCGAGTCGAACAGAGAAATCTCCCAGGGAGAACAAGGAGTCCGCGGGGAGCTTCGGCGCCGCGAGGATCGTTCTAGGGGTCGTCTTCCTCATCCTGCCGGTCTTCTCCGCGGTGCACCTGCACAGCCTCCTCATTCCTGTGTACTCCTGGAACTGCCAGAACATCGAGGAGCTGGACGCGGCGGCGGGAAAGTGGATCGCGGCGAACCTGCCGGAGAACGTCACCGTTGCCTCCAGCGACGGGGGAGCGATCCGCTACTTCGGTGAGAGGCGGATTGTCGATCTCGTGGGACTCAACACCCACCGTCTGCTCCCCTTGCTGAAACAGATCGACAAGGCCCCGAGGATGAGCGAGGAGGAGGCGCGGCTGAGGGAGCGATTCTGGAAGGAAGAGCACATCGACGACATCGCGGTCCTGGATGGATGGCACGCGCCGCTTCTGCGCGGGAGGTACCTCAAGGTCCTGAAGTTCTTTGAGCTACCCCTCAACACGATCTGCGGGCGGTCGAAGCTCGTGATCGCGAGCATGGAAGCTCAGGGGACGGTCGCGGGGGAGGGAGAAGAAACGCCGGCCGAATGAAGCGATCTTTCCGGCCGGCGCTCAAAGCTGCACGCCGGTGAGAGAGACCCTCTCGCTGGCTAGCAGGCGATCGTGATCGTGAAGAACTCTCTATCCGTGCAACCGTTCTTGGATGTCGCATCGACCTCGAGGGTATAGGAGCCTGGAGGGATTCCCTTCGGAATCACGAATTGTAGCTTGACCGGCACCGTGCTGCCCCCCATGACTTTCGCGGAAACCCGCTTCTCCTGTGCTCCGGGCCCCGTCAGCGTCAGGTCGACACGAGTGGCGGAATCTCCGTTGTTTGTGACCTGGGCAGTGACCGTGACCACATCACCCGGACAAGCAGTCTCTTTGTCAGCCGACAGGCTGACGTTGAGGCATCCCCCCGACTGGACGAACGATACAGAGAGGGCAAGAACCACGAGCAGCAGGAAAGCGATGAAAGAGAACTTGGATCTCATCGTTGGCACCTCCGCTAACCCGGTCCATCCGGGGAGGCTCCCGGTGAGTGCAAGCGCCCCGCCAGTCAAAAATCCGCGCCGATAAAAGCGTTTTCGGCTGCGGTCGGCTCGGTGGCGATGGCGGTTCCCGTAGTCGGAATTACGGCGGAAGCCCCCATGTTCGCCTCCGGTCGGCTCCTCCCGCGGGCGTCCTGGCCGGAGGGGAATTTCCCCCCTGCGGGACGGCCTTGCGCGTCTCCGCGGGAAAGGCAGCTTCTACGAATGCACGAAGGCCGTAGCGGATGGGCGTTTCTTACGGTATCCTTTGGCCGGCAGTCACGGACGCAAGGCAGAGAGCCGCGCAAGAGATGCAGACGACAGGGGATCCGTTTGATCGCTCCCGTGCCGACGAAAGGACTCGACCGACTAGTATGAGGCCAGCGATCTCCAGCCAGAGAGGGAAGCTGCGCACATGGACGCTGCTGGCCCTCATCCTCTATGTTGTCCAGATAGCTGCCGTAGGTCCCGTTCACCAGATACAGGTCTCAGCAGAAACGGCATCCGGAACGGCACTGTCTTCTCTCCCCTCCTTCCTGTTGGACGCCAGTCCGGCTGCGGCTGCCGACGCAGGCGTTTCGAATCCTTGCTCCAACCCAAACCACAAGCACCGGCCATTGCCTCCTCACAACGAGGCCTTCTGTCCGATCTGCGTGGCGGCGAGGCATGGGCTCCCTACAACGGTCATCGCGCTCGAGGTCGGGGAGGCGCCATCCGGTGTGGTTGAGGCCCTCCGTTGCATCCTATCCATCTCTGCCTCGCCTCCAACAGCCTTTTCCCGCGCTCCTCCCTTTCCTTCCATCTGAGACGAATCGCGCGCCGCGGCTGGTAGGTCGGCGCCCATGCCACGTCTAGAACCTGCCCGGCAGGCAATCGCCCTGCCGCGGAGAAGGACAGGGAAGAGAATGATGAGAGAACGCGTGCTGTGGCTTCCATGCGTGTTGACCCTGATCTTGAGTCCTGGATCTGCCGTGCTGGCCGATGAGAGCCAGCCGAGCGATATGCAGCAACTGAAGAAGGAGGTGTCTTCGCTCAGGGACGTGGTGGAGCGGCTGGACAAGAAGGTCGCCGAGCAGCAGCGGTTCATCGATGCGATGATGGCGCGACTGTCCGGCGCTGCCCCGCAGGCTCCTGTCGAGGCGGGCGAGGCTGCGGATGGGGGCGTGACGGCCGAACAGGTGCCCCCGCCCGAACCCACCACTCCCACACCACCCACGCCGGCGCCTCTTCCTCAGCCTTCTCCCGCTCCCGCGGCGGCATCTCCAACGACCAACTACTTCAACCCGAGCGTCTCTGTCATCGGAAACTTTCTCGGCGTGGCGGGCCACAACCCGTCGGAGAATCTGCCCAGCGCCAACCTTCGGGAGTCCGAGCTCGCGCTACAGGCGATCGTGGACCCCTACGCGCGCGCCGACTTCTTCCTCTCCTTCGGGGAGGAAGGCGTGGGCGTCGAGGAGGGCTTCTTGACCTTCAACACCCTCCCGCTGGGCCTGCTCGCCAAGGTCGGCCGCATGAGGGCCTCCTTCGGCAAGATCAACCCGCTGCACCTTCACGTCCTCCCCTGGCCGGACGAACCCCTTCCCGTCGTCAACCTGCTCGGCGGTGAGGAAGTCTGGATCGGCACGGGGCTCTCCGTGGCCCGGCTCGTGCCTCTTCCCGGAGACATCTTCTCCGAAGCAACCCTTCAGGTTTTCCGCGGAGAGTCGGAGGGCCTCTTCTCGGCTCCGACTCGTGGAGACCTTGCCTATCTGGGCCGCTATCGCCTCTTCCACGACCTGACCGAGTCCACCAACCTCGATGTCGGCCTCACCTACGCGTCCGGGCCGAACGGCGCCTCGGAGAACTCGCGGACCCACATGCAGGGATTCGACGCGACGCTCCGCTGGAAGCCTCTCCGGACGGCCACGTACCGCTCGGTTACCTTCCGCACCGAATACATCCGCAGCCGGCGCGAGGAGATCGCCGAGGGGCACCCATCGGGCTGGTTCCTCTCGGGCGAGTGGCAGTTCATGAAGCGCTGGTTTGCCGGGGCTCGGTGGGAGCAGGCAAACCACCCGGACGACGCCTCCACAACGGACCGGGGACAGGCCCTGCTGCTGACCTTCTGGCCGAGCGAATTCTCGCAACTGCGCGGGGAGCTGCGCCGCCGGGACTTCGCCGACGCTCCCACGGCCCTGGAGGGCCTGCTGCAGTTGCAATTCTCCATCGGCGCCCACGGCGCCCACCCCTTCTAGGAGTGTCCATGAGAGCCACCCGATTCCTCATCACCACCGCCCTCCTCGGGGGGCTGGCGGCCCCTGCCTCCGCCAAGATCCGGGTCGTTTCGAGCCTGGATGATTTCGCCTCGATCGCGGGCGCCGTCGGAGGAGACAACGTCGAGACCGTCGCCCTCGCCAAGGGCTACCAGGACCCGCATTTCGTGGACCCGAAACCCTCGTTCATCCT
>QHYA01000150.1 GCA_003223995.1 Acidobacteriota bacterium
CATCTTCCAGGACCTGACGGAGATCGTGGCCCTGGAGCGGGAGGTCCGTCTGAAGGAGCGCATGGCCGCCCTCGGTGAGATGGCCGCGGGGATGGCTCACGAGCTGCGCAACCCGCTCGCCTCGATCGTCGGTTCCGTTCAGGTGCTGGGCGGTGATGTCCGGCTGCCCGGAGAGCACGAAGATCTGATGGAGATCATCCTTCGCGAGTCCCAGCGGCTGGACCAGGCCATCCGGGACTTCCTGGTGTTCGCCCGCCCCGGGCCCTTCTCGGCGGAGCGGACGGACCTCGTCCGCCTGATCAACGACTCGGTCCGCATCCTCCGCAACAGCCGCGAATTCCGTCCGGGCCACCAGCTCGTGACCCGCTTCTCGGCGCCGGAGGTGCACTGCGAGATCGACGTCAACCGCGCCAAGCAGGTCTTCTGGAACCTCGCCACCAACGCCCTGAAGGCGATGCCCGGCGGAGGCACGCTCACCATCCGGGTCGAGCCGTCCGGACAGGGGCAGGTTCTCATTGTCTTCGCCGACGAGGGGATCGGAATGAACGAGCAGCAACTGGACCGATACTTCCAGCCGTTCCAAGGGGGCTTCAACGACGGCACCGGTCTCGGGGCGGCGATCGTCTACAGGATCGTCCAGGAGCACAAGGGGAGGGTGCACGTGCGCTCGGCCGAGGGGCACGGGACCGAGGTGAGCGTGACCCTGCCCGTTGTCGTCGGCTCCGCCGCGCCCGCGGGGAGTCCAAGCCGCCAGACGCGCGCCGAAAACCGGCCCTTGCAGACGGCCAGGAGCTGAGGCGGCTGACCATGCAGAAGATCCTCGTGGTGGACGACGAGAAGAGCATGCGCGAGCTGCTCGCGCTCATGCTGCGGCGGGAAGGCTACAGGGTGATCAGCGCCGAGTCGGCCGAGAAGGCGGGAGAGCTGATCGAGCGGGAGGCGTACGACCTGGTGATCTCAGACATCAGCATGCCGGGGGCCTCGGGCATCGACCTGCTGCGGCGCGTGCGCGAGGGCGGCCTGGACACGCCCGTGATCCTGATCACGGCCTTCGGGTCCAAAGAGACGGCCATCGAGGCGCTGAAACTCGGCGCGTTCGATTACTTCGAAAAGCCCTTCAACATCGAAGACGCCAAGAACCGCGTGCGCAACGCCCTCGACCGCGCGCGTCTGGTCGAGGAGAACGCATTCCTCCGCCGGGAGCTGAAGGGAAAGTACCGTCTGGATGGGCACTCTCCGCGGATGCGCGAGATTCTCGACCTGATCCCGCGCATCGCCGCCACCGGAAGCACGGTGCTCATCACGGGGGAGAGCGGCACCGGAAAGGAGCAGGTCGCGCGGGCTGTCCATTACAACTCGCCGCGGCGCGAGGGGCAGTTCGTGTCGATCAACTGCGGGGCGCTTCCCGACGAGCTTCTGGAGTCCGAGCTGTTCGGCCACATGAGAGGGTCCTTCACGGGGGCGTCGGCCAACAAGAAAGGGCTGTTCGAGGTGGCCGACGGAGGAACGATCTTCCTCGACGAGGTCGGCGAGACCTCGCCGGCGATGCAGGTGAAGCTGCTGCGGGTGCTGCAGGAGCGGAGAATCCGGCGGGTGGGCGCCACGAGCGAGATCGAGGTGGACGCGCGGGTGATCACGGCCACCAACCAGGACCTGGAGGCCCTCGTCGCCGCCAAGCGCTTCCGCGAGGACCTCTTCTACAGGATCAACGTCATCCCGATCCACCTTCCTCCGCTGCGGGAGAGGCGGGAGGACATCGAGCAGCTCGCCGGGCATTTCCTGGAGAACTACTGCCGCATCATCGGTAAGAAGCACATCGAGTCCGTCTCCCCGGAGGCCCTCGAGGCGCTTCGCTCCTACGACTGGCCGGGAAACATCCGGGAGCTGGAGAATGTCATCGAGCGCGCGGTCGCCCTCGAGTCCTCCCACCGGATCGAGCCCGAGAGCCTCCCGCTGGAGGTCCGCTCCCAGTCCCGCCGGGCCGCGGCGCGCGAGACCGTGGTGCCGGAGGCCGGCTTCGACGTCGAGGCCCATCTGGAGCTGCTGCGGCGCTCCTACATGCTCGACGCGATGGACCGCGTCGGCGGGGTGCAGTCGCGGGCCGCCAGGCTGCTGGGCATGAGCTTCCGCTCCTTCCGCTACTTTGCCAAGAAGTACGGCATGGCTCCTCGCGGAACCGAGCTGGTCGGCGAAGGGGACGGGATCGGCGAGGGCGAGCCGGAGGGACAGGAAGCGGAGATGGAGCGTGAGGTCGAGACCGGGGAGATCTGAGGCGGCGGCGGCCGCCATCATCCTCGCGATCACGGCGGCCGTCCTCCTTCTTCCTCTCGCGGTCCGTGGGCCGGTCTATTACCGGGACCTCTCGCAGAATCTCCTCCCCGTGAGGCTGCTCGCCGCGTCGCTGAGGGCGGCGGGGGCTCCGCTCACGTGGGACCCCTACCTCGGAGGCGGTGTCCCTCTCGCGGAGAATCCCAATACCCTCCTCTGGCACCCGGCCTGGCTGCTGGATCTCGTCCTGCCCCCGGAGGAAGCGATCAAGGCCGCCATTGCATTGCACCTGTCGGTGGCGGCCGGTTTCATGGCGGCGTTTCTGAGGCGGCGGGGGGGTTCCCCCTCGGCGGCGGCGGCGGGCGCGGCGGTCTTCGCGTTCGGCGGTCCGGTCCTCTCACTCGCTACACTGCCGAACCTCCTCACTGCGGCGGCATGGATTCCCCCGACCCTCTACTTCCTCGACCGTGCCCGCGCCGGAAACACCTGGGCCCTGCCAGCCGCCGTGGCTTGTGGGGCCGCGAGCCTGATGCCGGCAGACCCGGCCGGAGCCCTCGCCCTGGCGGCAGGAGCCTGGCTCGCCGCGACGCCTCCATCGACCGGCGCGGGTGTGCGGGGGGCGGCGGGCTTGGCCGCGAACGGTTGGGCTGGCGGGTCTGCCGCTGCGTCCAGCAGTTCCCGCATCCGGCTGAGACTGGTCGTTTTTTTCCTCCTGCTCTCGGCGGCGGCGGCGGGCGCGGCGGTCTTCGCGTTCGGCGGTCCGGTCCTCTCACTCGCTACACTGCCGAACCTCCTCACTGCGGCGGCATGGATTCCCCCGACCCTCTACTTCCTCGACCGTGCCCGCGCCGGAAACACCTGGGCCCTGCCAGCCGCCGTGGCTTGTGGGGCCGCGAGCCTGATGCCGGCAGACCCGGCCGGAGCCCTCGCCCTGGCGGCAGGAGCCTGGCTCGCCGCGACGCCTCCATCGACCGGCGCGGGTGTGCGGGGGGCGGCGGGCTTGGCCGCGAACGGTTGGGCTGGCGGGTCTGCCGCTGCGTCCAGCAGTTCCCGCATCCGGCTGAGACTGGTCGTTTTTTTTCTCCTGCTCTCGGCGGCGGCGGCGCTGCCGCAACTGCTGCCGGCATGGCAGATCGTGCGCCGGTCCGAACGAGGCCTGGGCTTTCCCGTCGCGGAGGCCGTGAAGTGGTCTCTCTCGCCGGCGAGACTGCCCGAACTCGTGGTCCCGGGCTGGCTCGGAGATCCGACCCGCCTCTCCGCAGGACATTACTGGGGGGCGGCCTGGCTCGAGACGGGGTTGCCCTTTCTTCTCACGATCTATGTCGGCATACCCGCGCTGGCGCTCGCCGTCTCGGCGGGGGCGGGAGGCCGGCGGTTCCAGAGTGAGCGGCTGTCAGGCCTTGTCCTGGCTGCCGGGGGTCTCACACTCTCGTTCGGGCGGCACCTCCCTGGCTATACGACTCTCGTGGACGTTCTCCCTGGCGCGGGATTCTTCCGCTATCCGGAAAAATTCCTGGTCCCCGCGGCGCTCGGCTTCTCGATACTTGTGGCGGTCGGGTTGGAGAGGGTTTCTGGGAGCGGGGAGGACTCGCATGTCGCGCTCCGGCGGCGGCGCCGATACGGGCTCGTTCTCGCCGGAATAGGCCTTGCGATCGGGCTGGCCGCGGGCGTCGGGGGTCCGTCGAGACCCTTGAACCTCTCCGCCGAGGCGCTTCTCGGACGGGTCTTGAACGAGCAAGCGGCCTCCCGCCTCCGCCGCTCCGCGTTCCATGCATCGGCCGCGTCCACAATCGCCGGTCTGCTGCTGCTGCTCCGGTCGGGCATCGGCGGGCGCCGGCGGCAGCGCGGCGCCGCCGAGGCAGGAGAACACATCCCGGCGGAAGCCCCGCCCCGCCTTTCGCTCGCCGTGCTCGTTTGCGCGGACCTCGCACTGGCGGCGATCGGCCCCCCCGCGGGGATGAGCCTGCCTTGGGGACTTCGGTTCAATCCGATCGCTCCGGAGCTTCTTCGCGGCCGGCCGCCGAAAGCGGTGCTGCCTCCTGCGGAAGGGTCCTCCGAAACATGGCGGACGTTTCGCGGTGAGCGTCCCGAGGGCTTCATGATCCGGCAGCGGGACGACTCCATCGCCTCGGGGTTCCGCTGGGACCGGTTGACCCTCGCCCGCTCGTGGCCCGCGGCCTTCGCGTCTCCGACCGCCTACGACAGGCCGACGGACAGGCTGTTGCCTGTCGAGGTCGCGCGCGCCGCCGAGATCGCCCATTCCGGGACCTTGGAGCAACGGCTGCGACTCTGGTCGCTCGATAGTGTGCGGTTCATCACCAGCTATGGGCCGCTGGATCATTCCGATCTTGCTCTCGTCGCACGGCTGGACGGGGCCAGCCGCCCACCTCTGCTGCGCTACGAGAACCGCGCCGCTCTGCCTCGCGTTCGACTCGTCCAGCGTTCGGTGAGAGCCGGAGGGCCCGCCGACGCCCTTCGGCTGTCCCTCTCGCCGGAAATCGATCCACGGACCACGGTGGTCATCGATGCCGGACCAGAGAACGAAGCGGACCTCGGCGCCGCATCGGAGCGGGCCGAATCTGGCGAGGAAGGGCCGGGACAGCGGGCGAGCCTGATGGATGAAGCGAGCCTCGTCAGTCCGGGAGACCCGCCGGACCACCTGCTGGTCAGGACCCACTCGGCTCGCTCCGGCTGGCTGGTGCTCGCGGAGAACTTCGACCCTGACTGGCGTGCAGCGGTGGACGGAAGGCCCGCCCCGGTCTACCGCGCCTACGGTTTCTTGAGGGCTCTTCCTCTGCCAGCAGGAGCCCACGAGGTCAGCCTGGAATACCGCCCCCGATCCCTCCTCGCGGGGACTTGCGCCCTCGTCCTGGCGGCGGTGCTCTCTCTGGTTGCGGCCATCGGCCTTCCCCATGCCTCCGGGCGGGGGAGGCACGAGGGGCGATCTTTCACTTGAGATCGAGCGGCTCGCTACCCTCTCTCATCCGGTTGGATCCGTCGAACGCCCTTGCAGGGGCGGCGGTGGGCATCGCCGTCGCCCTGCTCGCCGTGCGGCCGCTGCAGGGGTTCGATACCTGGTGGCACCTTGCATCGGGGCGGGAGATGGCTCGAACGGGGCGGTTGCTCTCCTCGGAGCCCTTCACCTTCACGGCCGCCGGAAAACCGTGGATGAATCACGAGTGGCTCTGGCAACTCGGCAGTTTCGCGGCTTTCCGCCTCGTGGACGGCCCCCCTGGCGATGAAGAGATCGATGCCGCCCGCGTTTCCAGCCCCGAGCGGGCCGTGGCGATCGACAACCGGGACCGGAGCGAGGAGAAGGGCGCTTCGGCGCTCGTCCTGCTGAATGCCGCGCTCCTGTCCGTCCCCTTCGTGCTCGGCTACGCGACCCTCAGGGGCGCTGGGGCGGGAATGTTCGTCGCATCCTCGGTGGCGCTGTTCTGCGCCTGGGGAGCGCGAGGACGGTTCCTCGCAAGGCCCGAGGCGGTGACGCTTCTGCTCGCGGGCGCGACCTTGTTCCTTCTCGACAGGGCCCGCCGCTCGGGCCGAAGGGGACCACTCGTCATCCTCCCCGCACTCATCGCCCTTGGCGCCAACTTCCATCCGGGAGTCATCGTCCTGCCCGTTCTCGTATCGCTCTACCTCATCGGCGATCGGATGGGCTCAGCCCTGGGCCGGCCTGCGAGGCTCCCCGTGGCCAGCGCAGGCGCCGCCTGTCTGGCCCTGGCCGCCTTGGCGGCGACCGCCGCAAGCCCGTCGGGCGTCCGGATCTGGTCGACTCCGTTCACGCTGTCGGGCATCGTCAAAGGAGAGCACTACTACAATCCTGAATGGCTCCCTGCTCTTCCTTCCGTCGCCCCCTCTCTCTATGTCGCGATCGCCTTCGTCCTCGCCTTGCTGCTCGCCTGCCGGGTCAGCGGCCGGCGAGGCATCGACGCTGCGAGCCTTCTCCCTCAGGCGGGCCTGGCCGTCCTGGCCGTGAGTGGAGTGCGCCATGTGGGGCTTTTCTTCGTGGCTCTGCCATTCGGTTGCGCCCACATGATCGGCAGGCTCCCTGTGCTGGCGGCGCCCAGCGGCGAGTCGCGGGCCTCCCGCTCGCGCCGCTGGTGGGAGCCTGGCGCCGCTGCGGGACTGGCGGGGGCGACGGCGGCCTTTCTCTTCCTGGCGGGCGAGATTGGCCTGGGAGTCGATCGCTCCACGACGCCCGTCGACGCTTGCCGCTTCATCGCCCTCCACGAGCCGCGAGGCCGGCTTTACAACGACGTGCGCTTCGGGGGGTACCTGATCTGGCGCTTCGGCCCGCGAAGAGCCGTCTTCATCGACGGGCGCAACGAACTGTTCGCTCCGTTGCTGCAGGAACTGTCGGGAATCTACTCGGGGGAGTCCAGCTACAACGCCTGGCTCGATCTCGTGCGGCGGTTCGCCATCGAAGGCGCGCTCGTTCGCTACTCCCCGGACAAGATGGGAGTCGTCTACCCCGCTGCCGGAGATCTTCCGCCTCGCCGTGGGTACCGGGCCTTTTCCGCCTACCTCTTCCCCCAGAGCGGCTGGGCCCTCGTCTACTGGGACGACACAGCGATGCTCTTCCTTCGAAGGGGGAGCGAGAACCGCGCCCTGATCGACCGATTCGCTTATCGCTCCGTGAATCCCGAAGACGCCGAATACGTCCTTCAGAAGGCTGTCGAGGACCCCCGTTTCCGTGAATCGCTCCAGCAGGATCTCACCCGCAGGCTGTCGGAGCCGCCGTCTTGCGAGCGAGCGAGGATCCTCCTCGGTCAGCTCCGTCAGCTTCCGCAGCAGTCGGCTTCCGGGGCCCCCGACCGCCCTCCGTCAGGCTCATGAGCGGCTCTCCCACCTTGCAGAGCCCCTCCCGCCCCGTCTGCCCGCGGCCGTTCCCTCGGCTGCCGGCGGAGCCCTCCGACGCCACACAGAGCCCCTGGGTGACATCCGGTGTCAACTGTCCGGTGACCGGCTGTCACGAGCCGTCACAGGGGATCCGCAGGGGGCGCTTTCAACGAGGGCTACTTATTGAAAACAAATGATGTTACGCAAGTCGGTGTCTCGCTTCCGGCTGGCACGGGGGTTGCTTTCTGACGGTCCCCCAGCAAGGAGGTGTGACAGATGCGAAGCAAACAGACCGGCTTTACCTTGATCGAGCTTCTGATCGTAGTGGCGATCATCGGCATCATCGCGGCCATCGCCATCCCGAACCTGCTCAACGCCATCGACCGGGGCAAGCAGAAGAGAACCATGGCCGACATCCGCAGCGTCGGGACGGCCGTCGAGGAGTACGCAGTACGGCTCGGATGCGACGGGCACCGGCTACACGGTTCGTTCCTTCGCCAAGGATGCGTCGAAGAACGGCAACGCAGGGCAGACCAGCAGCTTCAACTGCGACATCGTCTTCCAGGGCGGGGTGTTCATCGCCTGGCCGCAAGGCATCCAGACATAGCTTTCCCGAGGTGAGGTGCGAGACGGCGCCCCTTGCAGGGGCGCCGTCTTCTTTTCGGCGCCTTTTTTTGTGAAACGCCTTCCGCGCACAGCCGCTTCGCCGTATAGTACTGACGTAAACTCCCCAGGCGCCTTTCAAAACCGAACGGCTCACGACAGAGGTGACGCCCAGCCGGGCAGGATGGTGTTCTGCGGCACGCGCAGGCCCGTCGAGGAGGCGATCCGATCGTCGGAAGGGCTGAGGCCCTGTGGAGCGCGTCTTTTGAGTGACCGATGTCACTCGCGTGGAGGTTAGTCGGATGCGTCTCAATAGAAGTGGTTTTACCCTGATCGAATTGCTCATCGTCGTGGCGATCATCGGCATCATCGCGGCCATCGCCATTCCGAACCTGCTCAACGCCATCGACCGGGGCAAGCAGAAGAGAACCATGGCCGACATCCGCAGCGTCGGGACGGCCGTCGAGGAGTACGCCCTCGACAACAACTTCTATCCGATCACGGGGTCGCAAGGGCCTCTCAATCCTGGAATCAATGGGTTGATAGAGCCTGTTTACATCAAGGTCGCTCCGAGCAATGACGGCTGGAACCATCCGATCCAGTACGGCTCGAGTGCAACAGGCACCGACTACACGATTCGCTCCTTCGCCAAGGATAATACGAAGAACGGCAACGCGGGGCAGACCAACAATTTCAACTGCGACATCATCTTCCAGCAGGGGCAGTTCATCGCCTGGCCGCAGGGAATTCAAACCTAGTGGTGTTTTTGTGACGGACAGGTTACGATCGTGCCATTCGGCGCTCGAAGGGGAGGGGAGACGTTGGAGAACGCATTGATGCGAAGAGAGCAAGAAAGAATGAGCGGCTTCACTCTTATAGAGCTGCTCATCGTCGTGGCGATCATCGGCATCATTGCGGCCATCGCCATCCCGAACCTGCTCAACGCCATCGACCGGGGCAAACAGAAAAGGACGATGGCCGACATTCGCAGCGTCGGAACAGCCGTCGAGGAGTACGTGCTCGACAATAACTTCTATCCGATCCAGGGCACGCAGGGAAGTCTCAATCCTACGATCAGTGGATTCCTAGAGCCGGTCTACATCAAGGTCGCTCCGAGCAATGACGGCTGGAACCATCCAATTCAGTACGGCTCGAATTCGGCAGGCACCCTCTACACCCTTCGCTCCCTGGCCAAGGACAATTCGAAGAATGGCAACGCGGGGCAGACCAACGACTTCAACTGCGACATCATCTTCCAGCAGGGGCAGTTCACCGCCTGGCCGCAGGGGATTCAAACCTAGTGGTGTTCTTGCGGCGCCCCTCCCGGGGCGCCGCGTCTTTTCCCTCGAGCGCCTGTTTTTTTCTGGAAACGACCCCTTCCGCGCACAGCCGCTTCGTCGTATAGTATTGACGTTAGCTCCCCAGGCGCTTTTCAAACAGACAGTGGCTCACGACAGAGGTTGACGCCCAGCCGGGCAAGGGTCGTCCGTTTGCAGCCCTCCCAAGCCCGTCGAGAAGGCAATCGATTGTCGGAAGGGCTGAAGCCCTGTGGAGCACGTCTTTCTGAGTGACCGAGGTCACTCGCGTGGA
>QHYA01000151.1 GCA_003223995.1 Acidobacteriota bacterium
CCGATGGAGGAAGGGGTGATCCGCCTGGTGCGCGCACGGATCTCCGTTCACTACCCCTCCTTCTTCCTTCTGATCGCCGCGATGAATCCCTGCCCCTGTGGGTTCCTTGGAGACCGCCGCCGGGAGTGCGCCTGCTCGGAGGGGAGGATCCATCAATACCGCGGCCGCATCTCAGGTCCGCTGCTCGACAGGATCGACCTGCAGGTCTGGCTGCCGGCGGTCTCAGCCTCGGATCTGGCGGGCGAGAAGGAGGGGGAGTGCTCGCGCGACGTGCGGAAGCGGGTGATCGACGCACGCGCGCGCCAGAAGGATCGAGGCTGCGGTCTGAACGGCTCGCTTGGCCAGAGGCAGATCGAGCGGCTCGCCCGGCCTGACGCGAAAGGGGAGGCCCTTCTGGGCTCGGCGATCGAGAAGTTCGGCCTGTCCGCCCGGGCCTACCACCGGATCCTCCGCGTCGCCCGGACGATCGCCGATCTCGCCGGCTGCGATGCGGTCCTTCCCGGCCACATCGCCGAGGCCATCCAGTACCGCGTGCTCGACCGCAAGGACGCTAGATCCGGACCCACCCCGGCGACCGAGGGTGAGAAAGCCGTCGGCTAGGCGGATCACCTCCTGATCGCCCCATGTGATGGTCTATCGGAGATCGGTCTGTTGCGTCACGGTCCGCCCAAACTAATGAGACGAGCCCCGTTGCAGCATGGCCAACACATCAGCGCACGCGACACTCGCTCGAAGAAGGCGGTCTGGCTCTACTTCTCGGATGTGGGCGATCTCGTTACGGACGGGCGCAATCTGGCTGACGGCTGCTTGGAGTCGTTGTTTCGCGTTCTGTGCCTCGCCGAATCGGATACGGGCTACAGGCCAGACGTCCGACGTGAACAGGAGAGGCGGTAGCTGAGCGAGATAGAGGTAGTCGACGATGCTGAGCGCGTCTGCTCCAGCGGGGAGAGCTCGGAGCGCACGGGCGAGCGTCTCGCGTTCTCGCTCAGGGAGTGCGTCCTCCCCGCGTAGGCTGGACGACGTCGTGTCACGGTCGTTACCGTGGCGTCTGGCCAATCCCCGGGATAGCGAGCCTCCACGGCCCACTCGGTGAGCTCCGCCAGGTCTGGGTGCCGATTCCTGATCTCCCAATCGTCCGGCAGGAAGGTTCCGGAGCGCGTCGAGATCGTGCCGAAATGGAAAATCGACTTCCAGGAAGGTCAGAGCCGCTTTGAGTGCCTTCTCTGCCGATTGCTGGGCGAGAAAGCACGCGTGACGGGGAACGAACCACTCCTCCCTCATTAGCGTCTCGGCAGCTTCGAGGTTCCTCTCTGGCGAATCGGATCCAACGGCGCACCTCCGCCAGCAGGTCAGGACTGCTCATAGAGGACTTTCCCCTCGCGCAGCGCTGGCCTCAGCAAGCTCCCAGCCAGACCTCCGCGGCGGGCGATCTCGTCTGGCGTCGTTACGATGACATCCTTGCTGACCGGGAGATCCCCGAGGACGCGTCTGATCTCCACAGTTACGCGACGCTTGTCGGTCACATGCGGTAGGACGACCAGGAGATCCACGTCGCTGTCGAGCGTTGCCGTACCTCTTGCGTGAGAACCGAAGAGGATGACGCGCAGCGGGCGAAAACCCGGCACGATTCGCTCCACCATGGTCTCGATGGCCGCTTCCACAGTCAACTGCTCACCTCGATTCCGCGTCTTCGCGCTGTGCGGAAGGGCCCCACGGACGCTTCCAGCACCCCCTCCAGACACAGGTTCGAACAGGTGTCCATCTAGGGAGTTCATAACGCTCGGGAAATAAGCCCTGTTCTCGGAATCCCCGGAAAGAAAAAGGGCAACAGGTCAAGAAAACGCTTGATCTGCCGCCCTCTTGTTTACCTTAGCACGCAGCCCTGTTCGGCCACTCCAGCTCTCCGCGAGGTGGTATGTGCCACAGGGCCACGAGGTTACTGCACTCCTGTACGCAGAGCAACGCAGGTTTCTGGGATAGGATTCACGCCCGACAGACCGACACCTGGAGGCCCGATGAAGAACGAACCGGCTCCCGCGCGAAGCCTCACATCGATCCTCGTCGTGCCTCTCCTCTATGCGGTCCTCCTGCCCGCCTTCGGCGCGGTCGCTGGGGAGAGTCAACCCGCCGCCGCAGGGGGCCAAGCTACCGCAGCAGGGGAATCACCAGGCGCGGCCCCGACAGCGGGGGTTGGGCCAGCCGCGGCCTGGCGGATCGAAGGGCGGGTCGTGACCACTTCGGGATCGCCGATCGCAGGCGCCCGGGTCAGCGTGGAGGCCGGCGGCCGCCGTTCCGAGGCGACGACAGGCTCGGGCGGGCGTTTCGCTCTCGATGCGCCCGGTCCAGGTGAGTTGACGTTGACGGTCGAAGCGGCGGGATTCCTTCGCGTGAGCCGGCGGTTGAACGCAGCGGGGGAAGCGGCGGGGACGGAGCAGAAGGAGAAAACCGGGCTGGTCATCGTCCTCTCCCCGGCGCTTTCCGAGCGGGTTGCGACGACGGCCGCGAGAATCCCCATGGTGCTGCCTGAAACCGCCTCCAGCGTGACGGTCCTCTCGGCGGAGGACCTGGCAGCGGCGGGCGCGGCGAGGCTCGACGATGTTCTTCGGCAGGTCCCAGGATTCACGCTCTTCCGCAGATCAGGAAGCCGCACGGCGAACCCGACCTCCCAGGGAGTGTCCCTGCGCGGGATCGGCGCGAGCGGAGCCAGCCGGGCCCTCGTCATCGACGACGGCGTTCCCCTCAACGATCCTTTCGGCGGTTGGGTCTACTGGGGGCGGCTGCCGCGGATGGAGATCGACAGCGTCGAGGTCCTGCGAGGAGGGGCATCCGATCTCTATGGCGGCGCGGCGCTCGCGGGAGTGGTCAACCTCGAGCGAAGGCAGGTAGGCAGGCCGACGCTGTCCGCAGAAGCCTTCTACGGCTCCGAGGCGACGACCGGAGCCTCGCTGTACGCGGCGGGGCTGCGGGGCGGCTGGGGAGGCGCCGCCGCCGCGGAGCTCTTCAGGACGGACGGGTACATCCCCGTTGCCGGGGAAGAGCGCGGGGAGGTGGACACCCCCGCGGGGTCGAAGGATGCCGCCGTGGAGCTGTCGGGGGAGAGGCATCTGACGGAGAGGGACAGGCTCTTCCTGCGTGGCTGGTGGTTCGACGAATCCCGAGAGAACGGAACGCGCCTCCAGAAGAACGACACGAACATCAAGCAGGCCGCCGCCGGGTGGGACCGGCGCATGGATCAGGGCTCGCTGTCACTGCGCTTCTATGCGAGCCGGCAGGACTACACCCAGTCCTTCTCCGCGGTGTCCGCCCCCGGCCGCGACACCGAGAGACTGACCCGTCTTCAAGAGGTCCCTTCCAGGGCGGCAGGGCTCGGCTTCGAGTGGAACCGGGAGCTGGGAGCGGCAAACCGGATCGTCGCCGGGACCGACATCCGCACGGTCAGGGGAACGAGCCACGAAGAGATCGCCGCCACCGGCTCCCTCCAGAGCGCAGGAGGGCGGCAATGGATCGCGGGCCTTTTCGCCGAGGACATCGCCCGCCTTGGCACCCGGTGCATCCTCACGGCCGGGGCGCGATGGGATCGGTGGCGCAACGGGGATGCAAACCGCACATCGAACGGCTCGACGACCTTCCTCGAGGACAGAAGCGAAGGATCGGTCAGCCCGCGCGTCTCGCTGCTCGTGAAGGCGATGGGGGGACTGTCATTCAGCGCCTCGGCCTACCGTTCGTTCCGTCCCCCGACGCTGAACGAGCTCTACCGTTCCTTCCGCGTGGGGAGCATCCTCACGCAGGCCAACGACCAGCTTCGCGCGGAGACGCTCAAGGGGGCGGAATCGGGCCTGCGGTGGGACGCCGCGTCGAGCCGCTTCTTCCTGCGAGGGGACATGTTCTGGATGGAAGTCACCGATCCGATCGCCAACGTGACGATCAGCGGGACGCCGGGTCTGATCACCCGGCAGCGGGAAAACCTCGGCAGCCTTCGGTCTCGCGGAATCGAGCTGGAGGCCGACGCGCATCTCGGCGGCGGCTGGAAGCTGTCGGGAGGCTACATGCTCGCCGATTCGGTTGTCACCAGCTTCCCGGCAAACCCCTCGATCGAGGGCCGGCGCGTCCCCCAGGTGCCGCGGCACCAGATCACGACGCAGCTTCGCTATTCGAGCGCTTCGCTGGGAACCTTCGGCGCGCAGGCGCGCTGGAACGGGGGGCAGTTCGACGACGACCGCAACCAGCTGCGCCTCGACGGCTTCTTCGTGCTGGATGCTCTCTGGTCGGGCTCTCTCGCCGGCGGAGTCTCCCTCTTCGTCGCCGGAGAGAACCTCTCCGACACCCGCTACGCGATCGGCAGAACCCCCGTGGCCACTCTCGGGGCTCCGCGAACGATGCGGGCCGGCCTCCGATTCACGATCGGCCCCTGAGAGGCCGTCTTTCAGGGAAGCAGGTAGAAGTACGAGTTACCGTCTCCGAGGACGGGGTCGTCGAAACTCGTCGCGGAGGAGTGGTCCAGCAGAACCACGGGGCTTGTGAAGCGCGCGTCTGCCGCTCGCCGCAGCCTGTAGGGGGCGTTGCCGCCGCTCCAGGCGAGATGGACATCGGCTGATTTCGTCACGAGCAGATTGATCACCGGCGGGCCGAAGCTCAGCACGTGGCCGTCCCTTGCGCCGACATCGCGAACGATCCAGACCAGCGCCGAGCCGGAGGTCGTACCGTCGCTCGTCACGACGGGGGCGCTGGAGGACAGTCCGAAGTTGTCGGAGGAGCTGGCGACGAGCTGGATTGAGGGGTTCCCCGTGCCGTCGAGGCCGTACTTGTAAATGCGAAAAGGACCGGGGGAGTTGTGGGGGAGGTAGAAGTAGCCGCCGTCACCGGGCCAGACGGCGGGGTGCGACCAGACGCCGCCATAGTTCCCCTTGCGGTCGACCACATTGTCCCGGCCGTTGGCTGCCTGCTTGCAGCCTCCCAAAGAGTCGCGATCCAGAAGGTAGACGTAGCCTTCCTTGCCCGCCGTGAACATCAGGTTCGGATGGGCAGGGGTGCCAAAATACTGCGAGGGAAGCCCCGTGGGCCCGCACGAGCCCAGGTCCTGATCGAAGGTGTCGAGGGTGCTGGCGTTGTAAGGGGTGAAGAAATCCACGGCATTCAGGGTCCCGTCCGGCTGAACCTGGAGATGCACGATGGAATTCCCCAGGTTGGCTGGCGGCATGTTCCCGGGAATGGGGCTGGTTGGGGATCCGCCATTTCCCGTGCTCACGAAGATGCGGCCCGGACCGTCCGAGACGAGCGCTCCGCCGGAGTGCCAGACCGCCGCCCCCGAATTGGTCGAGCCGGAACGGCTGACCCAGCGCGCCTTGATCTGCCCGGAAGTGGAAACGCCGAAGATCCAGCCCCGCCAGACGGTGATGTCGCAGTGGCCGCCGAAGGCCGCGTAGACGACCCCGTCCATCAGGAGAAGGCCGGGTCGCTGGAGCTGCTTCGTGGGATCGAAAGTCGCGTTGGGATTGTTCTGGGCCGTCCCCTGGACATGCACGGGAAAACCGGTCCTCTCACCGCCGGTGAACACGTCGAGGGCATGCACATAATAGATCGCCGGCCCCGATGTGCCGCTCTCGTAGCTCTTCGAAAAGAGATAGATGGTGTCCGTGGTGTCGTCGATCACCGGAGTTCCCGTGACCCCGATCGTGGGGGTGAGGTCGCCGCAGCCGATATCGCTCGCGTTCCAGGCGGGACCAAGGTTCTTCGACCAGAAGATGTTTCCGTTCTCCGGATCGATCCGGTAGACCCAGTTCGCCTCCGTCGCCACGATCAGCGATCCCTTGTACACGAGGGGCTGGGCGTAGACCTGCCCGGTGATGGGCGTGCTGAAGACCTGGCTGAACGGACCGGAAGAGACGAGCTGGGGCGTGAGCGATTGCTGGTCGGAATACCACCCCGTCCGCAAGTCGTCCGCGGAGTTCGTGATGCCGGAAGCCCGGGCGCTGCCCGATCCCGCGACGATGGAAGCGGCGGCGAGCGCGGAAACCGCCAGAGACGACCGGACCATGGATGAACGGATGAAAATCGGACTCATACTTTCCCCCGTGAGATGGAGAAACCCGCTGCAATATACGGGAGAATAGGCCAAAAGCCAAATTTGCCCGTGAACCTATCCATCAAGAACGTCCCGGACCGGATCGCGAAAGGGCTTCGCGAGCGTGCTGCCAGGAGCCACCGTTCGATCCAGGGTGAACTGATGTCCATCATCGAGGCCGCCGTCATGAGATCTGATCGTCCGACGGCTCGCAATGTTCTGGAGCGCGTGCGCAGGCTGAAGCTCAAGACTGGCGACGAAGCGCTCGCCATTCTCCGCGCCGATCGGGATCGCCGCTAGCAGCCAGCGCCGTGGCATCGGAAGTGAAGGTTGTTGACGCTTCTGCGATGGCGGCGCTCCTCTTCAATGAACCCAGAGCCGACGAGATCGCCAGCGCGCTTGGTGAGGGCGAGCTCGCGGCCCCGACGCTCCTCCGGTACGAGATTGGCAGCGTCTGCCTGAAGAAGATCGAGAGGTATCCTGCACGCCGTGGCGCCCTGCTCCGAGCGCTGTCCTTCATGGACGGGATGAACATGCACGAGCTGGAGGTCCGTCTTGGGGAGGTCGTGGCGCTGGCCAGGCGAGAACGGCTCACCGTCTATGACGCCTCGTATCTGTGGCTGGCTCGAGCTCTCGATGCGGAGCTCGTCACCCTCGACGAAAGGCTCTCCCGGGCGGCATCGAGGTCCGCTCGTCCGGGCTAGCGAAGGCGATATGTCTCAGAAGAGGCATTGAAGGCCTCCGGGTGGGGTCAGCGGGGATGAGTCTCCGACGCACCCGTGCAGGAGACGGCAAGCGAGACCACGTACCCGGCGGCTATCGAGGTCTCGACGAGGAACTCACGGGTCGGGTGCGTGCCGTCCCGTGAGTCGAGGCGAACCGTCCAATTTCCACATTCCGGACCGGGCACGACCTCCAGAGCTTGCAGCGCGACGCTGAGGCCGACACCGGCGGCCTTCAGGGCCGCCTCCTTGACGGTCCAGAGCGACAGGATCAGGCGGGTTCGCTCCTGTTCCGTGGCCGCCAGTTCGATCCTCCGGATCTCGCCGGATGTCAGGGCGATCGGCACGATTTCCGGCTCCACCGGACGCACCTGCTCGATGTCGAGCCCGATGCTTCCCGTGGAGCCCCGCCGCCAGGCTGCTGCTGCTGCGAGATCGCCCGAGTGGGAGATCGTTACCTCTACGCCATCGGGAGCTTCGAGTGGGCGGGCGATCCGCTCGCTCGCGGCCCGAGGTGGCCGGGAAAGCCGCAGCGCCGGCTCTCCGGAGTCCTGCTTGAGAATCTCGATCTCGCTCGGCTCGAGGCTCAGTCCGGCGCGCTGGAGAAGCCGGAGCGCGGCCGCCTTCGCGGCGAGCCTGCCGCCCAGCCAGTCGCGGCGTCGCTTGGGAATCCTCAGGCGCGACAGCTCCGCAGTCTCTGCAGTGGAAAGCAGATCGAGAAGTTCCGGTGGGAATCCGCCGCCGGGGAGCAAGAGCGGCAGCGGCTCGAAAGCCATCTCGATGCCGCGCGCGCGCCGCGTCGCGGCGAACAGGTTTTCGAGCAGTTCGAGCTGGCCTTCCACGGCGTTGATCCGGGTGGGATCCATGGACTCAGCGCGTGATCGCGCAGCCGGCGGCCACGTCTGCTCACATGATCAGCGCGGTCGAAAGCCCGCAGTCGACGTGGATCACCTGGCCGGTGATCTTCCTCGAGAAGTCGCTTCCGAGGAAGAGCGCGCAGGCGGCGACGTCCTCCTTCGTGACCGTTTCCTCTATGGCGCTCTTCGCGGCGAACGCTGTCTGGACACGTTTCCACACCGCCTGCGCGAGGGCGATCTCATCGGGGACCTTGTCCCCGAGCTCTCTTCGAGCGGCCTCGATGGCGCTCCGGAACAGCTCGCCTCTCTGGCGCGCCAGGGCTTGCGGACTGCGGATGAAGGCCAGCGCCTCGCCGAGGGCCGCGATGGTCTCGATCGGCCCGGGCGAGACGGCATTCACCCGGACCCGTTTCTTCCCCAGCTCCAGCGCGAGATAGCGCACGATGCTCTCGAGAGCGGACTTGGCGATGCCCATCGTCCCGTACATGGGCACCGACCGCTCCGAGGCCTGGAAGGTGAGCGTGATCACGCTCGCCCAGTCGCGAAGATGGGGCTTCGCGTAGCGGGCGACCTTGCAGAGCGAATGCGCGGAGATGGCGAGGGTCTGGGAGAATCCTTCCGCGCTCACCTCGGACGGGTTCTCGGTGAAGACCTCGGGCGGGCCGAAGGCGACGGCGTGCACGAGCACGTCGATTCCGTCCTGCTCCAGCCGCGCGAAGAAATCCGAGAGCTCCTGTTCATCGAGCACGTCGCACCTCGCCCCCTGGACACCAGGGAACTCCTGGAGGAGAAGCCGTATGCGGCTGAAGAACCGCTGCTGGTAGCCGATGGTGATCCGGGCGCCGTGCTTGAAGAAGGCCTCGGCGATGCCCCATGCGATGCTCGAGCGGTCGGCCACGCCCAGAACGACGACGGTCTTCCCCTCCAGACCGAACCCGGAATTGCTCGATGCTGCGCTTGCCATGGCCTTCCTTCCGCCGGGGCTTTTCGCGCCGGGCGTCTACACCGGGATCTTCGCAGCCGGAACGGTAGAGAAGCCCTCCATCCGGTCGTACACCAGACCGTCCTCGCTCATCACCTCGGTCCGGTACTCCAGCCCGTCCGCCGCGGACCGCACCGGCACGGCCGTGACGATGAGCCGCGAGCCATGCGGCGTGGGCCCGAAGTGTTCGATCCGCCGGCAGCCATGCGGCAAGCCGAGCGTTCCCTCCTTCAGCGCCTGCCAGAGACCGGCGGTCTGGAAGGCTCCCTCACGGGCCAGGGGAGCGGTCTCGAAGGAGCCCCCCTCGGGCACGGCGAGGGCCGATCGCTCGTCCACCGGCGCGAGATATCCGACAGCGCCCCTGCCATCCAGGAGCCGGAACTCGCTCAGCACCCGGAAACGCGGTCCATGCGGCAGCAGAGCCTCGGCTCCGTAGATGGCGGCGGCAGGTGTCACCTCCCGACCTCCAAGATCCTGCGCCGGGGCATCGCTCTTTCGGGGCCTGTGCGGATACCGGCTCAGCAGGACGACACTTTCGTAATGGCAGCGGTCGCGGACCAGGGTGAGGCCGGCCTCATTGACGAAGTCGGACCCGACACGGACATGGACGAACCGTTCGTTCTCGCCTGCGGCCCCCACGGCCTTCGCGCGCACTCGCAGAGTGACGGGCTTTCCCTTCAAGATCTTCACGGCGAGGTGGAAGCGGAGATCCCGCAGCCCCGCGAAATGAAGGTCGGGAAAGAGCAGCGTTGCCGCCTCCGCGATGAGCTCCACGCCGATGACCCCTGGAAGAAGCGGAACTCCGCCAATGATATGGTCGAGCAACCACGGATCGCGCGCCGGATCGACCGTGCGGCAGACCATCAGGTCAGCTCCCGGATGGTAGTCGAGGACCTCGTCGAGAATGGGATGACGCTGCAGGTCGAACCCGCCTGGGGGTCCGGTCGGGGTGGGCGCTCGGGCGTGGGCAGGCGCTCGGGGGGCGGAAGAGCCCGCCCTGGTCGGCGGCGCAGGCTCGACGATTCCGTCATGATCGAGAGGACCGATCGCCCCCGCGAGGACGATCTCGGCTGATTCGCCACCGCGCAGGATCTCCTCGCAGAACAGCGCCGTCCCCTGGTCCGGAGAGATGAGGTCGATCCCCTGCTCGCTCATGAGCGCGGCGGCGCCGGACCGGGCGGCGAGGCCCACGCTGTCCCAGGCGCTCCAGTTGATCGAGACGCACCGGCTCGGCTTGCTGCCCGCGCTCAGGTGCCGGACGAACTTGTTGAGCAGGTCGTTCGCCGCGGAGTAGTCGGTCTGTCCGCGGTTGCCGAACCGGCCGGAGACCGAGGAGAAGGCGGCGAAAAATTCGAGATCCACCCCTTCGAGGGCCCGGACGATGTTGAAGATCCCCTCGGCCTTCACCCCGAAGACACGGTCGAAGGAGTCGATGGTTTTGTCCTCGAGCAGCTTGTCCTCGATCGTGCCTGCCGCGAAGACGACGCCGTGGATCCCGCCGTGGGTGCGGAGAAGATCGGAGAAGACCTCCCGGACGGCACAAAGCTGCCGGACGTCACAGACACGGTAGGAGACGCGCGCTCCGAGCGCCTCGATCTCCTGCAGATTCCTGTGGACCTCGATCGCGCGCATGATGGGGGCGAAGCGGGACCCGACCGCGACGGGCGTGGCCCGGCCGCCGCCGGTTTCGATGTCATGGGCGATTGCCTGCCTGAGCTTTCTCAGCTCCTTGTCATCGAGCGCGGCGAGCCGCTCGATGTCCTCCGGCAGCACGGTCGTGCCGAGAAGCACCAAAGTCGGCTGGAAGCGCCGCGCGAGATCCTTGGCGATCTCGGCCGCAATGCCGCGAGCGCCCCCCGCGAGGACGATCACCTTGGAGCCGTCGATCGACAGGTCCGACTTGCCGGCCTTCCCGGTGGCCGATGCGAGGGGACGTCGGACCAGACGCGGGACCCAGCGGCGCCCTCCGCGATGGCCGACCTCGATGCGCCGTCCGCCATGCTCGATCTCCTTGACCAGCAGGTCCGCGGCCGATTCGGCGCCGCCGGCCAATGCGGGCGGTTCGAGATCGACGGCTTTCACGAGCACCTCGGGGAGCTCCTTGGCGAGGGCCTTGACCAACCCGGCGACTGCGCCGTCACTCGGGCGCGGCGCGAGGGCGGGCCGGCGCTCCGGCGAGCCGCGAGCGGAAGGCGCGCCGGTTTCGAGGCCGAATGAGCCGCCGAGCCAGGTCGCGGCGCACAGCAGGGCTCCGCTCGGAGCGAAGGCCAGGAGGTCCTCGCGCAGCTCCTGGGCGAGGCAGAAGAGGCTTGCGACGTCTCGTGTGAGGATGTCCCTCCAAGCCTCGATGTCGAGCGCCTCGGGCGCATGCTCGCCCGCAAGGCGGGGAAGGTGCAGGAGGCCGCGGATGGGACCGATGTCCCGCCGGACGGCCTGGACAAGGAGCCGGATCCTGTCGGGCGAGTCGAGAGCGCACGCGTAATCTCCCTCAGTCTCCGGCCGGTCCGTCGCGAGAGCGACCCGTGCTCCCTTTGCCCGGAGCTTGGCGCGGAGGGCCCGCGCCACCCCCACGCCGTCGTCGGTGATGAGGATCGTCCATCCGGCGCCGATCTCGAATCGTTCCGGTGCGCGTTCGAGCGGGCATTCGGCGGCCTGGAGGACCAACCGGCCAATCGTCTCCAGGCCTCGCGCGCTCGCCTGCCGTGACGGAGGGGTCGCGGAGTCGGGGCTGGAGGACGGCTCGAGAGCCGAAGACGCGGGAACCGGAGCGGCCGTGCCGGCCGGAGGGGAAGACGCGGAGGGGACCGGAGCGGCCGTGCCGGCCAGAGGGGAAGCCGCGGGAGGACGTCGTGTGTCCACAGGCGTGCCGCCCGCCATCACCGTCGTGGAGACCGAGGCGGGAACGGCCCCTGCCATGAAGACCTTCGGCCCGCCGGTGCCGAAGAGGGCGGCCGCGAGCAGCCGCATCCAGAGCCCTTCGGGCGTCTCGGGCAGCACCAATCCGACGGGCTTCCGGAGCTCGAATCCGAGCCTTCCGGCAGCGACGAGCGCATCGGTGTGGTTCTCGAAAGCGTGCTGTCCCTCTCGCAGCTCGAGATCGGCGGGCAGGTGGTACGTAGCCAGCGTCTCGAAGATCGCCGCCGGCATCTCGCCCGCGCCGGTGTAGTCGGACCATGCCGCGACCCGCGCCTCGAAGGCGCTGTCTGGCTCCGATGGAACCTCCTCCTCGAGGCCTCCGAGCTGATTGAGAGCGTCCAGGACGACCTGCCTCCGTTCGCGGGGATGGACGCAATCGAGCCGCTCGGGGGAGATCGGCCGTCCGATCAGGATCGTCTGCTTCCCGCAGCCCACGGGAAGGACAAACCTGGTGCCGCGATCCTCGAGCGGAAGCCCCCCGAGGTATCGGACCGGAACGATCGGAAAACGCAGCGAAAGGGCAAGATCGATCCAGACGGCGCTGAGCTGCCGGATCCTGTAACGGGCCCTGTGCTCGCGCTGCCCTTCGGCGGCGACGCAAAGGGACCTGCCGCCGTTCCGCAACTCGCGCTCCAGCTCCGTTGCGGCCCGGAGAATGTCATCCGCCTCCCAGTTCTTGACGAAGTGGAGCAGCTTGTCGATGAGGTGAGGGGCGATCCCGGGATAGCTGGCGATCAGGTCGATGATCTCGGCCATCCACGGCAGCTCCCGATGGCGCACGGGGGTCTGGACCAGCACGTTCCCGCCCAACCATGACAGAGCGAGCACGAGGTGAAGCGACTCGATCGCTGTCTGGTGGTTCGTGACGTAGAGGGCCGGCCGCCCTTCGAGCGAGTGGAACGCGGCGGGATCCTCGAGCCGCAGCTCGCGCAGGAACTTGCGCATGAGCCCGAACATGATGTGCTCGAAGGGCCAGTCGGCGCAGCCGAAGAGGCCCCTCCAGTGCGCGATCAGAGGCTCGAGATGGAGGTCCGGCTCCCCCTCGATCGCGACACGATAGCTGCGGTCTTCTTGCGACCAGGCCAGCCGCCACGCAATCAGGGGGCTTCTCTCGCCTGTCGCGATCAGGGCTCGCTTGCCGGCGGGGCGCACACTGATTCCGAGCGGAGGATCTCCGGTGAGCCTGGAGAGGAGCATCTTTGCAGCAAGACGGAGCGCGATCGCATCGAGCCTCTCCTGCGCCGGAAGAGAATCGCACTCGCGAAGCTCCTCGGGCGCTAGGTGCTCGCGGGAAGGGTCCCGCGAGGCGGCGAGCCACTTCTCCACCGCGTCTGTCGCGAACCGGATTTCGCGAGGGGAGGGATACTCCGCGGGCGGTCCGGCGACTCGCGCGTCTGTCGCAACGTC